>JBBRMH010000001.1:0-74597 GCA_038230935.1 Burkholderiales bacterium
GCGGCTGATGACCCCCACGCTCTTCACTTCGTGTAAGTCGCTGCCCCCCGAGGGGGCTAGCCTTGCTTGGGGCGGCCCGACGCAGCGGCTGATGACCCCCACGCTCCTCACTTCGTGTAAGTCGCTGCCCCCCGAGGGGGCTAGCCTTGCTTGGGGCGGCCCGGCGCGGCGGCTGCCTGGAAAGGTTAAATGATGACCAGCTATATTCTCAAACGCATCCTGCTGATGATTCCGACCCTGTTCGGCGTGCTGCTGTTGACGTTTGCTTGTGTGCAGTTTGTGCCTGGTGGTCCCGTCGAGCAGATGGTGGCACAACTGCAGGGCCGCGACTCGGGTGGTGAAAGCGCTGCCGCCTCGGGTGCGGGCTACCGGGGGCGGCAGGGTGTGGACGCCAAACGCATTGAGGAGATCAAGGTGCTGTACGGTTTTGACAAGCCAGTCACTGAACGTTTTGTGCAAATGGTGGGCCAATTCTTGCGGTTTGACCTGGGTAAAAGTTTCTACCAAAACAAAGACGTCTGGCAACTGGTCAAGGAAAAGCTTCCCGTATCCATCAGCCTGGGGTTATGGACATTTTTCATCAGTTACCTGATCGCGGTGCCGCTGGGCGTGGCCAAGGCCGTGCGGGCGGGCTCGCGGTTTGACTTTGTGACCAGCCTGGTGGTGCTGATGGGTTACGCTATTCCCGGCTTTGTGCTGGGCGTGGCGTTGCTGGTGGTGTTTGGCGGGCAGCTGCAGTGGTTTCCGCTGCGCGGGCTGACGTCAAGCAACTGGGACACCCTGAGCTGGGGCGCCAAGGTCACCGACTATCTGTGGCACATCACGCTGCCAATTGTTGCGATGGTGCTGGGCAGCTTTGCAGTCACAGCGGTGCTGACCAAAAATTCGTTTCTGGAAGAAATTCGCAAGCAGTACGTGTTGACGGCGCGGGCCAAGGGTTTGAGCGAGCGGCAGGTGCTGTACAAGCATGTTTTTCGCAATGCGCTGATACCTTTGATCACTGGTTTCCCAGCCGCCTTTATAGGTGCGTTTTTTACCGGCTCGCTGCTGATCGAAACGCTGTTTTCGCTCGATGGTCTGGGTTTGCTCAGTTACGAAAGTATCATCCGGCGGGATTACCCGGTGGTGCTGGGCACCTTGTATCTGTTCACGCTGATCGGGCTGGCGACCAAGCTGGTCAGTGACCTTTGTTACGTTCTGGTCGATCCACGGGTTAAATTCGACTGATGACAGCCCTTTCACTTTCCCCGTCCCAGCGCGCGTGGCTGCGCTTTAAAAAAAACCGGCTCGGCTTCTGGAGCCTGGTTATTTTCTCAACACTGGTATTGCTCAGCCTGCTGGCTGACGTGCTGTCCAACGACAAGCCACTGGTCGTCAGCTACAAGGGCAGTATTTACTTCCCGATAGTCAAAGACTACTCAGAAAAAACCTTTGGCGGTGACTTTGATACGCCTGCGGATTACCTGGACCCGTTCATCCGGGACAAGCTCACGTCTAGTGCCAACTGGGCCATTTATCCGCCTAACCCCTACGGCCCGAAAACCATCAATTACTTTGCCAAGTTTCCGAATCCATCTGCACCGTCACGCGACAATTTGCTGGGTACCGACGACCGCGGGCGCGACCTGCTGGCGCAGCTGATTTATGGTTTCCGCCTGAGCGTGCTGTTTGGACTGGCCCTGACAGCGATTGGTACGGTGTTGGGCGTGGTGACGGGTGCGATTCAGGGTTATGCGGGCGGTAAGACCGATTTGGTCGCGCAGCGTTTCATTGAAATCTGGGGATCGATGCCCGAGCTGTATCTTTTGATCATTTTCAGTGCCGTGTTTGCCCCCAGCGTTGCGCTACTGTTGTTTTTGCTCAGCCTGTTTGGCTGGATGGGCCTGTCTGACTACGTACGGGCCGAGTTTTTACGCAATCGTCAGCTGGACTACGTGCGGGCGGCGCGGGCGCTGGGCGTGAGCAACCTGCAGATCATGTGGCGGCATATTTTGCCCAACAGCATGACACCGGTCGTGACGTTTTTGCCGTTTCGCATGAGCGCGGCGATTCTGGCGCTGACATCGCTTGATTTTCTGGGTCTGGGCGTGCCGCCCGGAACGCCGTCACTCGGTGAGCTGCTGAGCCAGGGCAAGGCGAACATCGATGCGTGGTGGATTTCTCTGTCTACGTTTGCGGTACTGGTCACAACGCTTTTGTTGCTGACCTTCATGGGTGACGCGCTGCGTGACGCGCTGGACCCGCGCAAGGCGGATTTATGAGCATTCGTTCGGGGGCATTCACCGCAGAGGCGCAGAGGGCGCCGAGTAAGCGGGTCAGAGAAATTCATTTTGATCATCCGGTTTTGAAGGCCTCTGCGAGGCTCTGCATCCTCTGCGCCTCTGCGGTAAAGGGTTTTTCTCTGCACTACCAGCCATGACTCAATCACTCCTCCATGTGAAAGACCTGCGTATTTCCTTCGCAGGCAAAGAAGTCGTTCACGGTATTGACTTCAGCATCGCCCCGGGTGAAAAGCTGGCGCTTGTTGGCGAATCAGGTTCAGGCAAAACCATCACCGCACTCAGCTTGCTGCGCCTGGTGCAAAACGCCCAGGTACAGGGAACAGCCGTATTTCAATCGCCCCAAGGCGAAGTCGAGCTGCTGGGCATGCCCGAACGGCAACTGCGCGGCATTCGCGGTCAAGACATCGCCATGATTTTTCAGGAGCCCATGACGGCTTTGAACCCGCTGTTCACGGTGGGCAACCAGATCGAGGAGATATTGGCATTAAAACAGGGTCTGGGGCAAGCAATGCGTGCACAGGCAGCTATTAAATTGCTAGCAGATACAGGTATCACCGAACCCGAACGCCGGGCCAAGTGCTTTCCGCACCAGCTCTCGGGTGGCCAGCGCCAGCGCGCCATGATCGCCATGGCGCTGGCTTGCCAGCCGAAACTGCTGCTCGCCGACGAGCCCACCACAGCGCTGGACGTGACAGTTCGCACCCAGATTCTTGACTTGCTGGGCGAGTTGCAGCGCAAAAACGGCATGGCCGTGCTGATGATCACGCATGACCTGAATCTGGTACGCCGCTTTGCTGACCGCATCGCGGTGATGGAAAACGGCGTGATTGTGGAGCAGGGCGCTGTTCAAGCCGTGTTTGCCAGCCCGCAGCACGCCTACACAAAGAAGCTCATGGACAGCAAACCCATACGCGATGTGCGGGAAGTACCTGTCAAGCCGGGGCTGCCCGCCGTGATGCAGGCCAAAGACCTGCGCGTGAGCTACCCGGTCAGTTTGCCGGGCTTCAAGGGCTGGTTTAAAACCGGTGAGTTCGTGGCAGTGCAGGGTGCCAGTTTCAGCATTCCGGCCGGGCAAACACTGGGCGTGATGGGTGAGTCAGGCTCTGGCAAATCCAGTCTGGCGCTGGCGGCGCTTGGTTTGCACCCGTCAAAGGGCGACCTCACTGTGTCGATAGGCCCCATGCGATTGGGCTGGACTAAAAACGCCATCATCAATAAAGTCATCCGTAAAGCGGTACAGGTCGTGTTTCAAGACCCGTTCTCGTCGCTCTCGCCACGCATGACAGTCGAGCAGATTGTTGGCGAAGGGCTGACCGTTCACCAGCCCGGCATCCATGGTATTGAGCTGCAGCAGCGGGTCGTGCGGACGCTCGGGGAAGTGGGCATGCTTGAGAGGCAATTTCCCGGGCTATTGCAACGCTACCCCCATGAGTTTTCCGGTGGCCAGCGCCAGCGCATCGCGATCGCCCGGGCGCTGATGGTCGAGCCGCAGTTGCTGGTGCTTGACGAGCCGACCAGCGCGCTGGATGTCACCATCCAAAAACAGGTATTGCAGCTGCTGCAAAAGCTCCAGCGGGAGCGGGGTCTGAGTTATTTGCTGATCACGCACGACATCGACGTGATCAAGGCGATGGCGCACCAGGTGATCGTCATGAAAGACGGCGCAGTCCTGGAAGCCGGCACGCTGGCGCACATTGTGGATACACCTCGACACCCTTACACGCAAATGCTGGTGGCCGCCCAGATCTAGTTTTTCGCTACAAGCGAAGGCTAAACCTCGCCGGGCACACAAACTGCTAGCGAAGGACTTGCGAACGCTGTTTTATCAGGTTACAATACGCACTTCACGACCAAATGGGCGGGTTCACACCGCCCATTTTTTTTGGGCGTTTGTTTTTACGCTTATGGCCTATACATAGCGTTAACCCTTATTTTTCAGACACTGCTTTTTAAACTTGATGGCTTCACCCCGCACGAACGACACGATTGAACAAACCGTTACCGGGCTCGGCTACGACCTGGTCGATATCGAGCGTACGACTGGCGGCTTGTTGCGCGTGACGATTGATATGCCGTACATGCCTGAGGCAGAGCAATTCATCAATGCAGAAGATTGTGAAAAAGTCACGCGCCAGCTCCAGTTCGTGCTGGAAGTCGAGGGCGCTGAATATTCCCGGCTGGAGGTGAGCTCGCCAGGCATTGACAGGCCGCTGAAGACCGAGAAAGATTTTGAGCGCTTTGTGGGGGAATTGATAGACCTCACTTTAAAGGCACCGATAGGGGTTGCCGCGGTTGCCGGATCAACGATTTCAGCCAACCAGAAAAAATTTCGGGGGACGCTGGAGCGTTCGGAGCAAACCAGCCAGCCTGGTGAGGGTGCGCCGAACTGGCAGATTGTCTGGACAGATGAGCCTGCTGGCAAACCAGGTCAGAAAATCAGCAAAAACCGGGTGTTGTCGCCGTTGCAGGCCATGGGCTTTACGCTTGGCGAGATTCATCAGGCGCGCCTGGCACCCGTTGTGGATTTCAAAGGGCGAAAGCCGCGGGCAGTCAAGAATGCCCCTGCTGCCGGCCAGCCGCCAGCAAATCAAACCAGTCCATTGAAACAGTCAGAAAATGAGAGCGAAAGGCTTGTGAAATGAATCGCGAAATGTTGATGTTGGTAGATGCCATATCGCGCGAAAAAAACGTCGAACGTGACGTGGTTTTCGGTGCGGTAGAGCTCGCCTTAGCGCAAGCCACCAAAAAGATTTATGTTGGCGAAGTAGATATTCGCGTGGCAGTGGACCGTGACAGTGGCAACTACGAAACCTTCCGCCGCTGGCTGGTGGTGCCTGACGCGGCTGGTTTGCAAAACCCGGAAGCAGAAGAGCTGATCAGCGACGCCAGAGATGAAATTGCCGATATTGAAGAAGGCGACTACATCGAAAAACCGGTTGAAAGCATGCCGATTGGCCGCATTGGTGCCATGGCTGCCAAGCAGGTCATCCTGCAGAAAATCCGCGATGCCGAACGTGAAATGCTCCTTAACGAGTTCATGTCACGTGGCGACAAGATTTTCGTCGGTACTGTCAAGCGCATGGACAAGGGCGACATCATTGTTGAGTCCGGCCGGGTTGAAGGCCGATTGCGCCGCAGTGACATGATTCCGAAAGAAAACCTGCGTTCGGGCGACCGTGTGCGCGCCATGATCATGGAAGTCGATACCACCTTGCGTGGCGCGCCCATCATCTTGTCGCGATCGGCCCCTGAGTACATGATTGAGCTGTTCCGCCAGGAAGTGCCCGAAATAGAGCAGGGCCTGCTGGAGATCAAATCCTGCGCACGCGACCCCGGTTCACGCGCCAAAATCGCTGTGCTCTCGCACGACAAACGTATTGATCCGATTGGTACTTGCGTTGGCGTGCGCGGCACCCGCGTTACAGGTGTCACCAACGAGCTCGCAGGCGAGCGTGTGGACATCGTGCTGTGGAGTGAAGACCCGGCGCAGTTCGTGATTGGTGCATTGGCACCCGCCAACGTCTCGTCGATTGTGGTGGATGAAGAGCGTCACGCCATGGACGTGGTGGTCGATGAAGAAAACCTGGCCATCTCCATCGGCCGGGGCGGGCAAAACGTGCGCCTGGCAGCTGAGCTGACAGGCTGGAAAATCAACATCATGACGGCTGATGAGTCAGCTGAAAAGCAGTCGCTTGAGACCGATTCCAGCCGCAAGCTGTTCATGGAAAAGCTCGATGTGGACGAGGAAATCGCCGATATCCTGATCTCCGAAGGCTTCACCAGTCTGGAAGAGGTGGCTTATGTACCGCTGCAGGAAATGCTGGAGATTGAGTCTTTTGATGAAGACACCGTCAACGAACTGCGCACGCGCGCCAAAGACGCGTTGCTCACCATGGAAATCGTCAAAGAAGAAAATGCCAACGGCGTTTCACAGAATCTGCGCGACGTGGGCGGCATCACTGCTGAACTTGTTGCCAAACTGACAGAGGCGGGCGTGCATACCCGCGACGACCTGGCCGATCTGGCCACGGATGAGCTCACCGAAATCACCGGCCAGTCTCCAGAAGACGCCACGGCCCTGATCATGACTGCTCGCGCGCATTGGTTTACCGATGATGTCGCAGCCGCTCCATCCGCTATTGCACCGGCTGAAAAGCCGGCAATAGCCGAAGAGCAATGATCATGAAAGCCAGCCAGGAAAACCATATATATGTCCAGTACCACTACCGTCGCTGAATTCGCAGCTGAACTGAATAAATCCACCGCCACACTGATCGAGCAATTGACCAGCGCCGGTGTCGCTCGCGCGCAAGCCAGCGATCCCCTGTCAGAGTCTGACAAGCAAAAACTGCTTGGTTACCTGCAGGCATCGCATGGCACGGTTTCGGCAGAGCGTAAAAAAATCACACTGGTGAAAAAATCCACCAGTGAGATCAAACAGGCTGATGCCACTGGCAAGGCGCGCACGATCCAGGTTGAAGTGCGTAAAAAACGCACCTTTGTCAAACGCGACGATGGCACTGAAATGCCAGCGGACGACGTGCAGACCGAAGTCACGGCTACACCGCAAGTGACAGCCGCTGAAGATGCAGAACTGATTCGTCGCGAAGAAGAAGCCAACCGGCATGCGGAGCTGCTGCGACTGCAGGAAGCAGAACTCACAGAAAAGCGTCGTCTGCGCGAAGAGCAGGATGCCAAAGACGCGGCTCTTGAACAAGAGCGAGCCGCCGCCGCATTGCTGGCTCATGCTGCAGCTGAGGCAGCCGCCAAAGCAGCCGCGCAAGCAGAGGCAGAGGCTAAAGCTGCAGCTGCAGCACTTGCACTGGCAAAACCGAAACCAACCATCGGCAAAATTTTCAAGCCTGCGCCGATCGTCAATGTGGCTGCTGTGGAAGCAGCCAAAGCTGCCGAGACAGCAGCAGCTGTCAAGGCGACGCAAGCTGCAGATGCGGCAACAGCCAGACAAGCTGCCCAAGCAGCAGCGCAAACTGCCGCAAAAGCCAAAGCTACGGCTGAATTCCAGGCGGATGCCGCCAAAGCGCAGGATTTGCAGGAGCGTCGCCGCAAAGCCGAAGCCGAAGCCGCTGGCATTCGTGCCATGATGTCTGCGCCCAAACGCGTGCTGGTTCCGCATGTCGATCCAAAAATAGCCATGAAGGGCACGCTGCATAAACCAGCGGTCGCCCCTGGAGCCGCCAAGCCAGCTGCGGCAGGTACACCGGCAGCGCCGGGTGCTGCAGGCAAAAAAGAAGTCAAGTCAGAAAACCTGTCTTCGACCTGGAAAGACGACGCAGCCAAGAAGAAAGCTTTGCCAACCCGTGGTGCACCGAGCGCGCCCGGCCGTGGAAACTTCCGTGGTGCGCCATCGCGTGGCCGTCGCAGCAATGACCGTGATTCACGCCCAGAGTCCAACTTTGTGGCGCCGACCGAGTTCAAGGTTATTGAAGTTCATGTGCCTGAAACCATTACTGTGGCCGAGCTGGCCCACAAAATGAGTGTCAAGTCGAACGAAGTCATCAAGCACCTGATGAAACTCGGCCAGATGGTCACCATCAACCAGATGCTGGACCAGGACACCGCCATGATTCTGGTGGAGGAAATGGGCCATAAAGCTGTCACTGCAGCACTGGATGACCCGGAAGCATTCACTGATGATGACACCCAGGGCCAGCAGGCAGAGTCTTTGCCGCGTGCCCCTGTGGTGACCGTCATGGGTCACGTTGACCATGGCAAGACTTCCCTGCTCGACTACATTCGCCGTGCCAAGGTGGCCTCGGGTGAAGCGGGTGGCATTACCCAGCACATTGGCGCCTACCACGTGGAAACACCGCGCGGCATGGTGTCTTTCCTGGACACACCGGGCCACGAAGCGTTCACGGCCATGCGTGCCCGTGGCGCGCAGGCCACGGACATCGTGATTCTGGTGGTTGCAGCCGATGACGGTGTCATGCCCCAGACCCGTGAGGCGATCAAGCACGCCAAGGCGGCGGGTGTGCCCATCGTTGTGGCGATCAACAAGATCGACAAGCACGATGCCAACCTTGACCGCGTCAAGGGTGAACTGGTGACTGAGGAAGTGGTGCCCGAAGAGTTCGGCGGTGACTCACCGTTTGTGCCGGTTTCTGCCCGTACAGGTGCCGGTATCGATACCTTGCTTGAACAGGTCTTGCTGCAGGCTGAAATTCTGGAACTGCGTGCACCGGTCGATGCACTGGCCAAAGGTCTGGTGATTGAAGCGCGCCTCGACAAGGGTCGCGGCCCTGTGGCGACCGTGCTGGTGCAGTCCGGCACGCTCAAAGCGGGTGACATTGTGCTGGCAGGCTCGACCTATGGCCGTGTCCGTGCCATGCTGGACGAAAACGGCAAGACCATTAAAACGGCAGGCCCATCGATTCCGGTCGAAATTCAGGGTCTGACCGAAGTGCCGCAAGCCGGTGATGACTTCATTGTCATGCTCGACGAGCGCCGCGCCCGCGAAATCTCGACCTACCGTGCCGGCAAGTTCCGCAACACCAAGCTGGCCAAGCAGCAGGCCTCGAAGCTGGAGAACATGTTCTCCGACATCAACGCTGGCGAAGTCAAGATGTTGCCGATCATCATCAAGGCCGATGTACAAGGCTCGCAAGAAGCGCTGGCCCAGTCGCTGCTCAAGCTGTCGACCGACGAGGTCAAGGTGCAGCTGGTTTATTCGGGTGTCGGCGGTATCTCCGAGTCCGACGTGAACCTGGCCATTGCATCGAAGGCCGTACTGATCGGGTTCAACACCCGCGCTGACGCGCAAGCCCGCAAGCAGGCTGAAAACAACGGTGTGGATATTCGTTACTACAACATCATTTATGACGCTGTGGACGAGCTGAAAGCCGCCATGTCCGGCATGCTCACGCCAGACAAGAAGGAAGAAATCATCGGTACCGCCGAGATCCGCCAGGTGTTCAAGGTCAGCAAGATCGGCTCGATTGCCGGTTGTATGGTCACCGCCGGTGTGGTTCGCCGCTCCGCCAGGTTGCGTTTGTTGCGCCAGAACATCGTTATCTATACGGGTGAGCTCGATTCGCTCAAGCGTTTCAAGGACGATGCCAAAGAGGTCAAGGAAAGTTTCGAGTGCGGCTTGAACATCAAGAACTACAACGACATTGAAGTCGGTGACGTGCTGGAGTTCTTTGAGATTCGCGAGGTTGCGCGTACGTTGGCGTAATTCACCTGCTGACCGTTCCCTGGGGCCGGTCAGCCCGCTGAACCTTCAGTCAAGACAACGCTCATTTCAATGCGTAAAAAATCAAACACCCCCAACCGCGGTTTTCGCGTAGCCGACCAGATTCAGCGTGACCTCACGGATCTGATCGCGCGCGAACTCAAAGACCCGCGGGTCGGTATGGTGACGGTGCAAGCTGTTGAAGTCACAGCTGATTACGCCCACGCCAAGGTGTTTTTCAGCGTGCTGATGGGTGACCCGGTGGAATGCGAAACAGCCTTGAACAAGGCCGCCGGCTTTTTGCGCAACGGCTTGTTCAAGCGCCTGATGACGCATACCGTGCCCACCCTGCATTTTCACTTTGACCGCACCACCGAGCGTGCGGCAGACATGAACGCCTTGATCGCCAAGGCGGTTTCTTCCCGCGCCACGGACAGCGACGTATAGAAATGAGCAATGCCGGGCCGCCCCAAGGAGCGAATGCCCCCTTGGAGGGGCAGGAAAACACTCGTGACAAACTCGCCGCTGAACATGTCCCAGCCAAGCAGGGGCCGCGGGACTGGCTTCGCCAGACCGCAGGCGCAGCGGCCCCCACGGGGGGCAGGGAGACGCGCGTTGTGAGCAACCGTGGGGGCAAGGTCTTGAGGCGCCCTGTGCATGGGGTGTTGCTGCTCGATAAACCCATCGGCCTTTCCAGCAATCAGGCGTTGCAAAAAGCCAAGTGGCTGTTGCGCGCCGAAAAAGCGGGCCACACCGGCACGCTTGATCCCCTGGCGACAGGCGTGCTGCCACTGTGTTTTGGTGCGGCTACCAAGTTCAGCCAGATTCAGCTGGAAGCGGACAAAACCTACGAGGCCGTGCTGTTGCTGGGCCAGAAAACCAGCACCGGCGACGCGGAGGGCGAGGTGATTGAAACCCGGCCTGTGCCCGCCATCACACCAGAACTGCTGGCAGAAATGACACAGCGGTTCTCAGGCCCGATTGCCCAGATTCCACCCATGTACTCGGCCCTCAAGAAAGACGGCAAGGCACTGTATGAGTACGCTCGCCGTGGCCAGGAAGTCGAGCGCGAAGCGCGTCACATCACGGTTTATAAGCTGAATATGGCTCCAGCCCTTGATTTACGTGCGCCAGCAGCTATTAAAATCATAGTGCGTTGCAGCAAGGGCACCTACATTCGCACACTGGGCGAAGACATCGGTGAGGCCATCGGCTGTGGTGCGCATCTGGGCTCGCTCAGACGTGTGGAAACCGGTGGTTTTGTTGAAAGCCAGTGTGTCAGCCTGAGTGATCTCGAAGCCATGAGCGAGCAGGAACGCGACGCCCGCCTGCTGCCTGCCCAGTCGCTGGTAGCTGCCTACCCGACTGTCACACTCGATGCTGATCATGCAGGACGCTTTTTAAGCGGTTTGCGCCGCCGTGGCACGCCTGGCCAGTGGGGCAAGGACGGCTCGGTGGTGCAGGTGTTCGGCTCGGCACCACCTGCATTTTTAGGCTCGGCCCACATCACGGGCGATGAGCTGATTCCCCAGCGCCTGCTCAGCCCGGTCGAGATCCAGGATATTTTGCTTGCTGCCCAGTCCAAAACCCTTTTAACTCCTCCGACTGGTCACTGATTCCGTCGATTTTTACCCTTTTCAAGTTTCCAAGCCTCCAGAAAGTCACCCATGAGTCATAAACAAATCCGTAACATTGCCATCATTGCCCACGTTGACCACGGTAAAACCACCATGGTCGATCAGCTGCTGCGCCAGTCCGGCACCTTCGCCGAGCACGAAAAAGTTGTCGATACCGTAATGGACAACAACGCTATCGAAAAAGAACGCGGCATCACGATTCTGGCCAAAAACTGTGCTGTGACCTGGGAAGGCACGCACATCAACATCGTCGATACCCCAGGCCACGCCGACTTCGGCGGTGAAGTCGAGCGTGCGTTGTCGATGGTCGATGGCGTCGTGTTGCTCATCGACGCGCAGGAAGGCCCGATGCCACAAACCCGTTTTGTGACCAAAAAAGCACTCGCTCTGGGTCTCAAGCCGATTCTGGTCGTCAACAAGGTGGACAAGCCAGGCGCGCGTCCTGACTTCGTTGTCAACGCCGCTTTTGACCTGTTTGACAAGCTCGGCGCGACCGATGAGCAGCTGGACTTCCCGGTGGTGTATGCCTCCGGCATCAACGGCTGGTCGTCACTGGTGGAAGGCCCACCGAACGAGCAGTGGGGTCCTGACATGTCGGCCCTGTTCAACACCGTGCTCAAGCATGTGCCCGCTCAAAAAGGTGACCCTGCAGCACCGCTGCAACTGCAAATTTCTGCGCTCGACTTCTCGACCTTTGTGGGCCGCATTGGCGTGGGCCGGATCAGCCAGGGCACGATCAAGCCGATGATGGATGTCGTCGTCATGGAAGGCCCGGACGGCAAGGCTGTGAAGGGCCGTATCAACCAGGTGCTGACCTTCCAGGGTCTGGAGCGTGTGCAGGCCCTTGAAGCTGGCCCCGGCGAGATCGTGCTGATCAACGGATTGACCGACATTGGCATTGGTGTGACGATCACGGACCCGGTCACGCCGATGCCGCTGCCCATGCTCAAGGTCGATGAGCCGACGCTGACCATGAACTTTTGCGTCAACACCAGCCCGCTGGCTGGCCGTGAAGGCAAATACGTCACCAGCCGCCAGATCTGGGACCGCCTGCAAAAAGAACTGCAACACAACGTCGCGCTGCGCGTCAAGGAAACTGGCGAAGAGGGTATTTTTGAAGTCATGGGCCGGGGCGAGTTGCACCTGACCATCCTGCTGGAAAACATGCGCCGCGAAGGTTTTGAGCTGGCCGTGTCCAAGCCACGCGTGGTGATGAAAGAAGTCAATGGTGAAAAGCACGAGCCGATCGAGCTGGTGACCGCCGACATTGAAGAGCAGCACCAGGGCGGCGTGATGCAGGCGCTGGGTGAGCGCAAGGGTGATCTGGTCAATATGGAATCCGACGGTCGTGGCCGCGTACGCCTTGAATACCGCATTCCGGCGCGTGGCCTGATTGGTTTTACCAATGAATTTTTGAACCTGACGCGTGGTTCTGGCTTGATTTCCAACATTTTTGACAGCTACGAAGCCCACAAGGGCGAAATTGGTGGCCGCAAGCAGGGTGTCCTGATTTCGATGGATGCCGGCGAAATTTTCACTTATGCCCTGGGCAAGCTGGATGACCGTGGCCGCATGTTCGTCAAGGCCAATGATCCGGTATATGAAGGCATGATTGTTGGCATTCACAGCCGGGACAATGATCTGGTGGTGAACGCCACACGTACCAAGCAGTTGACCAACTTCCGCGTATCCGGCAAGGAAGACGCGATCAAGATCACGCCGCCCATTGAGTTGACGCTGGAATACGGCGTGGAATTCATCGAGGACGACGAGCTGGTTGAAATCACGCCCAAGTCGGTTCGCCTGCGCAAGCGTCACCTGACGGAAAGCGAGCGCAAGCGCGCTGGAAGGTAAGCCCCCACGCTTTCCCACTGCGTGTGGACGCTGCCCCCCGAGGGGGCCGCTGCGCCTGCGGTCTGGCTAAGCCAGTCCCGCGGCCCCTGCTGGTGAAGATGTAGCCCCTACGCTCGCTCACCGCGTGTAGCGCGCTGCCCCCCTGCTTGCAAGTCACGTATAAATTTGATCTGGTTTGATGAAGCTTACACATGCCAGGGCGGTAGCCCTGATGGTTCTGGTCACGCTGATGTGGTCGATTGCAGGAGTGGTAACGCGCCATCTGGAGTCGGCCCGAAGCTTTGAGATCACTTTCTGGCGCAGTTTTTTCACCATGCTTTCGCTGCTGGTGATCTTGCCGGTCTGGCAGGGGCGGGCTGTGTTTTCACGTATCCGCAGCGGCGGTAGTGCGCTCTGGTTATCTGGGGTGTGCTGGAGCGTGATGTTCACCGCGTTCATGGTGGCTTTGACGCTGACCAGCGTGGCCAATGTGCTAGTTACCATGTCGATTGGCCCCTTGCTGACGGCCTTGCTGGCCCGTGTGTTCATCGGCCACCGCATTGCCCCGAGAACCTGGCTGGCCATTGGACTGGCAGGCGTTGGCATCGCCTGGATGTATGCAGGCCAGATGGACCTTTCCAGCAATCTGGCCGGAACGCTGGTGGCCCTGCTGGTGCCTTTAGCGGGTGCCAGCAACTGGACCGTGGTGCAGTACAGCCGCCAGCATGGCAAAAATGTGGACCTGGTGCCGGCTGTGCTGGTGGGCGCTGTGGTGTCCTCTCTGGTGACGTTGCCACTGTCGTTTCCGTTTTCTGCGACACCGCATGATCTGGGTCTGCTGGCCATGCTCGGCCTGTTTCAGCTGGCTATTCCGTGCGTATTGTCGGTGCTGTGTGCCGGCGTTCTCAAGGCACCGGAAGTTTCACTGCTGGGTCTGCTGGAGGTTATTTTTGGTATCTTGCTGGCCTGGGTCGGCGCAGCAGAGGTGCCAGGCTCGAATGTGTTGACCGGCGGTGCGCTGGTCATTGTGGCGCTGGGATTGAATGAATTGATAGGCTGGAGACAAAAAACATGACTGCAGAAGTAACCGGTACTGAATTGAAAAGTGACATTGTTCTGGAGCGGCGCGGCAGTGCCGGGCTGATCACGCTCAACCGCCCCAAAGCGCTCAATGCACTGACCCTGCAGATGGTGCGTGACATCGCCGCCGCCTTGCTGGCCTGGCGCGACGACCCGGCTGTGCTGCTGGTCGCCATCCGGGGGACTAACAAGCACGGGCGACCCGGCACACCCGAAGCCCTGTTTGGTGGTTTTTGCGCGGGCGGCGACATTCGGTTTTTCCATCAGGCCGCAACGTCTGGCGAGGCCACTTCAGAGGCTGCACTGGCAGCCTTTTTTACCGAGGAATACAGCCTCAACCACCTGATACACACCTATTCCAAGCCATACATTGCGTTCATGGACGGCGTGGTGATGGGCGGTGGAATGGGCCTGTCGCAAGGCGCAAAAGTCCGCATTGTGACCGAGCACACCAAAATGGCCATGCCAGAGACCAACATTGGCCTTTTCCCGGACGTGGGCGGCGGCTACTTTCTCAGCCGCTGCCCCGGCCATGTCGGTGAATACCTGGCCCTCACGGGTGAGGTGATCGGTGCAGACGAGGCGATTTCTTTTGGTCTGGCAGATATCCAACGCGAAGCCGGGCAGCTGGCGGCCATCTGGCATGCACTGGGAGCCCAAATTTTTGACTCAGGTGCAGCAGCAGCGCAATGGATTGCTACTGAATTAATAGCTGGTGGCCCACGTAAAGACTGCCCTACAGGGCATATTGACGCGCATTTTTCAAAGTTGCGGGTCAAACACATCGTGGACAGTCTGGAGTCTGCCAAAGACGACCCATGGGCGCTCAAAATGGCAGCGGTGCTGCGCAAGCGTTCGCCGCTGATGCTGCACGTCACGCTAGAGCAAGTCCGCCGCGCACGCAGCATGAGCCTGGCCGACGATTTGCGCATGGAGCGCAACATCGTGCACCAGTGCTTTCATTTGCGACCGGGCGCTGAGAGTGAAACTGTTGAGGGCATACGCGCACTGGCCGTTGACAAAGACTACAAACCTCAATGGAATCCAGCACGCATCGAAGACGTCAAGCCCGGCATGGCAGACGCGTTTTTTGAAAGCCCGTGGTCAGCAGATACGCATCCTTTGCGAGACTTGTAGCGCAGCGCGCAAACGTCCCTGTAATTTTCCCACTCAAGCAGGGGCCGCGGGACTGGCTTCGCCAGCCCGCAGGCGCAGCGGCCCCCTCGGGGGGCAGCGTCCACACGCAGTGGGAAAGCGTGGGGGCGACATCACCTGGACTTCATCGCCCGCTCAACCTCGCGCTTGCCTTCCCGGTCCTTGATGGTGTTGCGTTTGTCGTGCTCACCCTTGCCTTTGGCCAAACCAATTTCACATTTCACCCTGCCAGCCTTCCAGTGCATGTTCAGCGGCACCAGCGTGAAGCCTTTTTGCTCGACCTTGCCCATCAGCCGTTTGATCTCGGCTTTGTGCATCAACAGTTTTTTGGTGCGCACCTTGTCCGGCGTGATGTGGGTTGATGCGGTGCCCAGCGGGTTGATCTGGCAACCGATGATGAAAACTTCACCGTTGCGAATCACGACATAGCCATCGGTCAGCTGCACTTTGCCTTCGCGCACTGACTTGACTTCCCAGCCTTCAAGCACCATACCCGCTTCAAAGCGCTCTTCAATATGGTAGTTGAACATCGCCTTTTTATTGTCTGCAATGCGTGTGGCCGCCGCCGCTGCTTTTGGCGACACCTTCACCGGGCGATTGTCTTTTGACTTGCCTGACGATGTGGCGTCGGGTTTTTTGGAGTGGGATGCTTCTTTGGTGGCCATGGCTGTCAGTTAGGTATGCCATCGACTAATACAATCGTGGCCAACCACTGATTGTATGAAAACCGTTAACAAGTCCGTTCTGATCTGGTACAGCGCTGCTGAAATGTTTGCTTTGGTCACCGATGTAGCCAGTTACCCGCAATTTTTGCCCTGGTGCGACAAAGCCTCTGTGGTGGAAGCGTTTGAAGATGGCATGATCGCCAAAGTGGGGTTGTCGATGGCGGGTTTGTCGCAGAGCTTCATCACCCGCAATACCCATATCAAAGACAGCCAGGTGAACCTGAAGCTCGTCGATGGGCCTTTTTCAAAACTCGATGGCCAGTGGGAGTTCACGCCGGTCGGCAACAACAATGAACGTGCCTGCAAGGTCGTTTTCAGCCTCAGCTATGACTTTGATAACGTGGCGCTGGCCGCGCTGGTCGGCCCGGTGTTTGACAAGGTCGCTGGAAGTCTAGTCGATGCCTTTGTCAAGCGTGCGCTGCAACTTTATGAAAAAAATTAGCGGTCACGAGACGACGTGAAAGTCTCACTGATCTACTCACCTGAGCCGCGTCAGGTACGCGAGTGGCTGATTGATGTGCCCGAAGGCACCAGCGCGGCAGACGCGCTTGAAAGCAGCGGTGTTTTTGAAGCATTCCCGCCATTGAAGGAGGGTGGTCTGCTTCTGGGGGTGTGGGGACAGCCGGTGGATAACCAGCATATTTTGAAGCCCGCTGACCGTCTGGAGATTTATCGCTGCTTGCTGGTGGACCCGAAGATCGCGCGGCGTGAGCGGTTCAAGCGCCAGGGCAGCAAGGGAACGGGGCTTTTTGCAGGAGTCCGGGAAGGCGGTAAAGCAGGGTATTAAGGCGTATTGGGCACAGCTGCAAAGCTGCGCGCCAGGTTACTTGCAGCTGGAATCGATGATGTCCTGCGTGCGCTTGGTTTCGGATTGCCGTTTGGCATCGTCATAAATTTCCCGCTCGCCTTTGGCGTTGGTCGATGCCATGCGCACGCCCGACTGCAATGTCGCCAGGCTGCCTTTGGCCCGCTCGCAATTTTCAGCTTTCGCTTTGGCCAGCTTGTCATCTTCGGCCTTCTTTTTAAGGGCATCTTCGTCGTCAGTCTTTTTCTTTTTGGCTTCAAGCTCAGCGTCTTTGCCTGACAGTTTGGGCGCACTGGCCTTGAGCAGCGGCGCTGAAGCTGGCTTGGCTGCTGCAGTGACCGAAGCTTCAGTGGCAGGTGCTGTGCGGCTGGCACCTGGAGGACGCTTCAAGATGTCTTTGTCCTGAATATCTGCGGGTGGCGAGCGGTCACTGAATACTCTACGGCCATCTTTTTCAACCCATTGCCATTGGGCAACAGCGGTGACTGCAAACGAGCCACTTGTCAGGGCCAGTACCAGCAGGGATGCTTTTGCGAGGCTAGAGTTCATGCTGTCAAGTGTATCGCCGTGCCAGCAAAATTTGTAAACGCTGCCGTCTGGGTGATTACTTTTTGTATCTGCTGGTTTTTGGCTGCTTCCGCTTGTATGGGTACGTCAGCTGCGGTGCAGACTGCGGGCGGACGGGACATCTTGCGCGGATACAATCGTATTTTTGGAGCTATCCTTATGCGCCTACTCGGCAAAGCGCTCACCTTCGACGACGTATTGTTGGTGCCAGCGTTCTCCCAGATCCTTCCCAAGGATGCCAAGCTTTCCACCCAGTTTTCGCGCAATATCCGCCTGAATTTGCCCCTCGTGTCGGCCGCCATGGACACTGTGACAGAAGCCCGGCTGGCCATTGCGATTGCCCAGGAAGGCGGCATCGGTATCGTTCATAAAAACCTGACACCTCAGGAGCAGGCCGCGCACGTGGCCAAGGTCAAGCGCTATGAGTCCGGTGTGGTGCGTGATCCGGTAGTGATTACGCCCGAACACACAGTGCTGCAAATTCTGGCACTGTCTGAACAGCTGGGAATTTCCGGCTTTCCGGTCTGTGACGGCGGCAAAGTCGTCGGCATTGTGACCAGCCGTGACCTGCGCTTTGAAACCCGCTACGACGTCAAGGCGCACCAGATCATGACGCCACGCGAAAAACTGATCACCGTCAAGGAAGGAACATCTGCCCTTGAGGCCAAAGCCTTGCTCAACAAGTACAAGCTAGAACGCCTGCTGGTGATCAACGATGAATTTGAGCTCAAAGGCTTGATCACCGTCAAAGACATCACCAAGCAAACCAATTTTCCCAACGCCGCGCGCGACACTTCAGGCCGCTTGCGGGTGGGGGCCGCAGTGGGGGTGGGTGAAGGCACCGAAGAACGGGTGGAAGCCCTGGTCAAAGCCGGTGTCGATGCCATCGTGGTCGATACCGCTCACGGCCACAGCAAAGGCGTGATTGAACGCGTGCGCTGGGTCAAGCAAAATTACCCGCATATTGAAGTCATTGGCGGCAACATCGCCACAGGAGCTGCCGCACTGGCGCTGGTCGAAGCGGGCGCAGACGGCGTGAAGGTGGGCATTGGCCCCGGCAGCATTTGTACCACGCGAATTGTGGCCGGGGTGGGCGTGCCGCAAATCATGGCCATTGACAGCGTGGCTACCGCCTTGCGAGGCACCGGTGGTCCGCTGATTGGCGACGGCGGCATTCGCTACAGCGGCGACATTGCCAAAGCCATTGCTGCAGGCGCCAGCACCGTGATGATGGGCGGCATGTTTGCAGGCACGGAAGAAGCACCCGGTGAAGTGATTTTGTACCAGGGCCGCAGCTACAAAAGCTACCGCGGTATGGGCAGCATCGGGGCCATGCAGCAGGGCAGTGCAGACCGCTATTTTCAGGAGTCCTCCACCGGCAACCCCAATGCTGACAAGCTGGTACCCGAGGGCATTGAAGGCCGGGTGCCATACAAGGGCAGCATGGTGTCCATCATCTTTCAAATGGCGGGTGGTCTGCGCGCCAGTATGGGCTACTGCGGTTGCGCCACGATTGAAGACATGCAAAACAAGGCCGAGTTTGTAGAAATCACCTCGGCTGGCATCCGCGAAAGCCATGTGCATGACGTGCAGATCACCAAAGAAGCACCGAACTACCGGGCTGATTGACCCAGGCAGACTACAATTTGGCCTTAATTTAAAATTAAGGCCAAATTGTGCAAATAATTGCTATTGCTCAAGCTAAAAACAACTTTTCTGCCATTCTTCATATGGTCGAGTCTGGTCAGGACGTTGTATTGACGCGCCACGGCAAGGCCATTGCCAGAATCGTCCCCCAGACCGCTGACCCCATAGCCACAGCCCGAGAGGCTGACACACTGCGGCAGGAAGCCACACAATTGCTCAATGCTTTTCGCGCCAAGGTAGCGCCGGGCGCTCCTCTCGATTGGAAAGAACTGCGCGATGCTGGCAAAAAGTACTGAAAACGCCAGCCCTTTTGCCACTGCCTCTGCCACCACGGTCATTCTGGATTGTTCAGTTGCCATTCCCTGGATTATTCAGGAGCAAAGCAATGCGGCGATAGACACGCTTTTTCAAGACGGCTACCGCGGTGCTATTTCTCTTGTAGTGCCCGTGCTTTGGTTTGCAGAATGCGGAAACACACTCAATGAAATGGTCAAAAGAAACCGCCTGAGCCTTGCGCAAGCGCAGGAAGGTTTCAGCATCCTTCGGTACTGCAGAGTACAAGCTGATGCTGCACCGACGATTGAAATTCAAAGCCGGATTTTGGCGCTTGCCCAGACGCATTGCATTTCCTTCTACGATGCGAGTTATCTTGAACTGGCGGAGCGCCGTCAATCGTTGCTGGCAACCCTGGATCACGATTTGCATACGGCTGCCCTTGCTGCTGGCGTGCATTGCCTGAGCTTTTTATAAACAAACATAAACATGCAACACCAGAAAATTCTTATCCTCGACTTCGGCTCTCAAGTCACGCAACTGATTGCCCGCCGCGTGCGAGATGCGCATGTTTTTTGTGAAGTTCACCCGTGCGATGTCAGTGACGACTGGATTCGCGCCTACGCCAAAGACGGTACCCTGAAAGGCATCATTTTGTCGGGCAGCCACGCCAGCGTGTACGAAGACTCGACAGACAAGGCACCGCCTGCCGTCTTCGAGCTGGGCCTTCCGGTATTGGGTATTTGCTACGGCATGCAGACCATGGCCTGGCAACTGGGCGGCAAGGTAGAAGGCGGGCACAAGCGTGAGTTTGGCCAGGCAGACGTACGGGCTCGTGGCCACACAAAACTGCTCGAAGGCATCCAGGATTACGCCACGCCCGAGGGGCAGGGCATGCTCAACGTGTGGATGAGCCACGGCGACAAGGTGACCGAATTGCCGCCTGGCTTCAAACTCATGGCCAGCACAGACAGCTGCCCGATTGCCGGTATGGCCGATGAAGAACGCCACTTTTACGCGCTGCAGTTCCACCCCGAGGTCACACACACAAAACAGGGCGCTGCCATTCTGGAGCGCTTCGTGCTGGGCATTTGCGGCACCCGCCAGGACTGGGTCATGGGCGACTACATCAGCGAGGCGGTTGAAAAAATCCGTGCGCAGGTCGGGGACGAAGAGGTCATTCTGGGCCTGTCCGGCGGTGTGGATTCGTCCGTTGCAGCCGCGCTGATTCACCGTGCGATTGGCGAGCAGCTGACCTGTGTGTTTGTGGACCACGGCCTGTTGCGCTTGAACGAGGGCGACATGGTGATGGACATGTTTGTCGGCAAGCTGCAAGCCAGAGTCATCCGCGTCGATGCTGCCGATCAGTTTCTGGGCCACCTGGCAGGTGTCAGTGACCCTGAAGCCAAGCGCAAGATCATCGGGCGCGAGTTTGTAGAGGTGTTTAAGGCGCAAGCCCAGAGTCTGCGTGCGGGAGACGCTACCAAAAAAGGAGCAAAATGGCTGGCCCAAGGCACCATTTACCCGGATGTCATTGAGTCAGGTGGCGCCAAGTCAGGCGGAAGCAAAAAAGCCGTCACCATCAAAAGCCACCACAACGTTGGCGGCCTGCCCGAACAACTGGGCCTCAAGCTGCTGGAGCCACTGCGCGAGCTGTTCAAGGACGAAGTGCGTGAACTCGGCGTGGCGTTGGGCCTGCCACACGACATGGTGTACCGCCACCCGTTCCCCGGCCCTGGCCTGGGCGTGCGTATTTTGGGCGAAGTCAAGAAAGAATATGCCGATTTGCTGCGCCGCGCTGACGCGATTTTTATCGAAGAACTGCGCAACTTCAAAGACGACGCTACAGGTAAAAACTGGTACGAGCTGACCAGTCAGGCGTTCACTGTCTTTTTACCCGTCAAAAGTGTGGGCGTGATGGGGGACGGCCGGACTTATGAGTACGTGGTCGCCCTGCGCGCTGTGCAAACCAGTGACTTCATGACAGCAGATTGGGCGGAGCTGCCTTATTCGCTGCTCAAGAAGGTGTCTGGACGCATCATTAATGAGGTACGTGGAATCAATCGCGTGACCTATGACGTGAGTTCCAAACCGCCTGCGACGATTGAGTGGGAATAATGCGATCACTCGTGCTGTCAAGTTAGTTGTTTAGACAATGATCCCGCAAAACTTGCGATGTGCAACGATGCAAATAGAACAGCGATGATCATCAAAACACCTCGCGCACTGCTTTCAAAGTGCTCGAATCGCGAATGTTGATTTTGTAAGACAACGTCATACAATTAACGCATGCAAAACCTCCTCACTGTCCGCCTGCCAGACCTCGAAGCACAATCACTTGACACGCTTTGTCTGGCTACAGGCCGCTCAAGAAGCGAGATTGTCAGAGACGCGTTACGCACTTACAGGCTACGGGAAACCCTGCGACAAAGTCATGCGCTTTTGGCCCCCGTGGCGCGTGCTTCCGGCTGGCTCACTGAAGACGACATTCTCAATGACGTTTCATGAAGGTATGTTTAGACACAAACATCTGGTTATCGGCCACCGTGTTTGCGGGCTTGTGTGAAGACATTCTGGTGCAGTGCGCAGACCGTGGATGGCTGGTGTCAAGCCAGCTCGTACGTCTGGAAGCACATGACGTGTTGGGAAGAAAGTTTCCTGGACAACCAGAGGCGGCCCGCTTATTTGATGCAGTCTGGCAGAGTTCCATCCTGGTTGACGATGTGGCACAACCCGCGCACGATAACGACGAACGACTGGTTCGCGCTGCCCTGATGGCCAGGTGCGACTATTTTGTAACGGGTGACAAGCGGGTTTTGTCATGGATGCAAAAGCCGCCTGAAGCTCTGGCATTGCAGCAACTGCGTATCGTCCCCCCGCGCGATGCCTGGGGCGAATTGTTCGGCACAAACCCTTAGGGAACCTCTGCATAACTCCCTGCGGTTTGTAGTCAGCCGGGCTTGGGCGGTCTGCTGCGTTGTTTTTCTTACCAATAGCCGTGCTATTGGCTGCAAAAAGACGCCTTGCAGCCCATCCCGATCCGGCTGCCACAGCCTCGCCAGAGTTATGCAGAGGGTCCCTAGGAAATGTGATTGGCCGACTGATTTCAAAACGAATGCAGGGCTGCCAGCGTTGTTCATTGCTGCATTGCGGCTCCATTCAGCCCGAATTTCTGCCCGGCAAACCGTGCTGACCGTTGATTTCCTGAGCCAGCCCCACCACGGTCAACGGTGCACACCCCTCGGCCTTGTTGTTGACCGTTATGTAAGCATGATGGCCTGCGTTGGTAGTCGCATTGATCACCTTGGCCAGCGTGGCTCTGGTTTCCAGATCAACATCGACCAGCTTGTCATAAGGCAGGTAGAGCTTGGCGGCTTCTTCATACCCGTAGGCACCATGCAGGCGGTTCAGGTTCCAGCGGCACACCAGCGGACCTGGCCAGAGCGCACGCAACATGGGCAACTGGTCCTCAACGGGCGGCATTTTGGCGTGCAGGCCCAGGCAATAGGTGGAACCTGCTTCGTGCAGCAGCTTCGCAAACGCCGGGGCAAATGCCGGGCTGATCCAGATCGGGTCACGCACTTCCACTGCAACCACTGCGTTGGGCGCTTGTGCGGCCAGCGAAGGCAGGGCCTGCAGCATGAGTGCCATTCGTTGCAACAGCTCGGGCAGGCGTGCGTGCATGTCCGCAGGCAACGGGCTGATCTGAAACACCAGCACGCCCAGCTTGTGCTGCAGGCCCTCTAGAGCGGGTTGTACAAACGTCTGCACAGCCAGCTCGGCGCTTAAAAAGTCAGGGTTGGCTTGTACGGCCCGGCCATTCTCACCCCGCACGGTCGCATCAGCCACCAGTGCTGGCGCTTTGACAACAAACCGGAAATCATCACTGACCTGCGCGGCATAGGCGGCGTATTGCGATGCCGTGAGCGGGCGGTAAAAAGCCCGGTCCAGGCTCACGGTGCGAAACAAGGGGTGCCGGGCGTAAGCTTGCAGGCCGCTCCTGGCAAGCTGGCCCTCAGAATACTCGCCATTCCAGACCAGCCCTTTCCAGCCGGGCGAGTTCCATGACGAGGTGCCCAGCCGGGCCAGTGCGGGCAGGGCCGCCGCGAGTTCGACATCTGCAGTGCTGGGCGGCTGGGGGCGCACGCTTGTTGCCTGCTTGGTACCACCCGCCTTTGCGCGTGGTACGGTCATGCCAGCAATTGGCGCGGTGCTCAGATCGCCCTGCGGATCATCGGGAAAGAGCGAATTTTGCATGTCCGTACAGTTTAATGCGCCCCATAAAGCACTGGAGAGGAATGGCAAAATGCCTCATCAACCAGTCGGAGTCAGCCGTGTATATACCTCCTCAATTCAAGGCAAAAGACGACGTACACGCCAGGGCGTTGATGCGCAGCCATCCTTTTGCCTCACTGATCTCCAACGATGATGACGGCTTGCCCTTTGTCACACCCCTGCCGCTGCATTTTCTTGAGGAGGACGGGGGTATCACATTGCTGGGCCACTGTGCCAGACCCAACCCGCACTGGCGCTACCTGCAAGTACGGTCCAAAGCTGTTGTGACGTTTATGGGACCGCAGGCCTATATGACGCCACGTGTGTACCCGGACCTCGCACGGGTTCCGACATGGAACTATGTGATGGTGCATTGCACGGTTGAAGCAAAAATCATTGACACCTTTGATGACAAGGACCGCCTTCTCAAACACCTGATTGCTGACCATGACCCGGCTTATGCCGACCAGTGGCGCGGCCTGGGTGAGGACTATCAGCACAAAATGATGGGTGGCATTGTGGCTTTCGAGCTCAGGGTGCAGAACATGCAGTGCAAGATCAAACTCAATCAGCATCGACCCGAGGCCCATGCGGCCATGCAGGCGGCTTACGTTACAGGCAACGACAACGAGCGAGCACTGGCCCAGTGGATGGATAAACTCGGGCTTTCCGGGCTTTAGGGACTTTCCGAACTTTAAAAAGGCGAAGCCATGCGTTCCATTTTTGGTGTTTTAAGTTTGCTGCTGGTGCTGGCTGTGGTGGGGCTGCTGGTTAAAAAACAGCTGGCATCCACCCAGCAGGCACTGCCTGCCTTAAGCCTGCCTGCGGCAACATCGGCGGGTACAGAGTCCGCGTCCACATCACCTGTCGGCTCGCCTCAGGCGCAGTCACAACAAATCCAGCAGCAGTACAAACAGGCCCTGGACGCCGCCATGCAACAGGCCAGGCCTGTGCCGGATGAGAAATAGATCAACCGAGCGGAAATATGACAAAAAGTGGCTCTCCCGCATGTTCTGCGTGGACTATCAGCTATCAAATACATAGCATGTATGTCTGATGAGACCCCTGACCACTGGATGGCTCTGGCCCTTACGCAAGCCAGACTGGCCGCCGCCGCTGGAGAAGTTCCCGTGGGTGCGGTCGTGGTGCGGCATGGCGAGGTGATTGCCACGGGCCGCAATGCGCCGGTGAACTCACACGACCCAACCGCCCATGCCGAGGTGGTGGCGTTGCGCGCCGCAGCACAGGCTATTGGCAACTACCGGCTTGAGGATTGTGAGCTCTACGTCACGCTGGAGCCCTGCGCCATGTGCAGCGGTGCCATGCTGCATACCCGTCTCAAGCGGGTGGTGTTTGGTGCATCTGACCCCAAAACGGGCGCAGCGGGCTCGGTTGTGAACCTTTTTGCACAGTCAAAGCTTAACCACCAGACGGCATTGCAGGGTGGCGTGATGGCAGCAGAGAGCACAGAACTGCTACAAAAATTTTTCATGCAACGCCGTGCTGAAAACCGTCAAGAGGCAAAAATGAACCACCCCCTGCGGGACGATGCACTGAGAACCCCCGACAACGCCTTTGACGACCTGCCCAACTACCCCTGGCAACCGAGATACATCAGCGACTTGCCAGCGCTGGCTGGTTTGCGTTTGCACTATCTTGACGAAGGTAAAGCCCCAACGGTTTCAACCCGTCAATTGACGTATTTGTGTCTGCATGGCAACCCGGCATGGAGTTACCTGTACCGCAAGATGATTCCTGTTTTTCTGCAGGCGGGGCACCGGGTCATTGCGCCTGACCTGATTGGTTTTGGTAAAAGCGACAAGCCCAAAAAGGACAGCTTTCACAACTTCAGCACGCACCGCCAGATATTGCTGGAGCTCATTGAGCGGATAGATCTGCAAGACGTGGTGCTGGTTGTACAGGACTGGGGCGGTATCCTGGGCCTGACGCTGCCCATGGCCGCACCGCAGCGTTACAAGGGCCTGCTGGTTATGAACACCCTGCTGGCCTGCGGTGAAACGCCCCTGTCCGCTGGTTTTCTGGCCTGGCGTGAGATGTGCGCCAAACACCCGGATTTTAATATTGCGCGTCTGTTCGCACGGGGCAACCTGCAAATGACCGCCGCAGAATGCGCAGCTTATAACGCGCCGTTTCCAGACCGTGGACACCGCGCCGCAACACGCGTCTTTCCGGCTATGGTGCCTGAATTCGGGAATTCGGACGGCGCAGACATTTCCCGCGATGCCAGGCGGTTTTGGCAAAGCCACTGGACGCGGCCAAGCCTGATGGCCATTGGCACGCAAGACCCGGTGCTGGGGTTGCCTGTGATGCGCGAGCTACAAACAATGATCAATGGCTGCAGTCAACCATTGTTGGTGGAGAACGCAGGCCATTTTGTCCAGGAGCGGGGCGAGCCGATTGCCCGGCATGCGGTGGCCTTCTTCCAGTCCTGATCTTGCAGCTCTGGCCTGTTTGCCATCTGGCGCAACACCCGGCTACCCGGATTGTGGTGTCGGCCTACATGCAGTCTGGTTAACAGCGTACAAAATGGCAGGGAGGTGGCCGGAACAATCAAATGTCATTCGCGGCCAGTCTGTCAGTTCTGGTTCACGGAATATATTTTCAGAGCCCTACCCCATGCAACAGACTACCGTTGACGATCTGGCCAGTTTTCATCGTGTGTTTGGCGAGCAGCTGGAGCAACCTCTGTATGCCCATGTTGACCGGATTGCAGCTGTGGGTCTGGTGGCTACACGTGGCAAGGCGGTTTTGTGATGCAAGCTGGCCTGCCTGCCTCGGCAAGTCTGCGATCAGACGCTGACGCTTTGCCTGAAAGCCCGCGTCGCAGCACGCTTGAGCGCATGCCCAAGTGGCTGATCTGCATTCCCCTGACCGTTCAGTGGCTCTGGCTGGCACTGCGCTACCGCAGCCTGACGTTACCGTCTGCTGCCAACCCGCAGATCACGGCAGGCGGGCTGGTCGGCGAAGGCAAGCTTGAATATTTTGAAGGTATGGGTCCTGTTGCCCGTGCTGCAACCGCTGCGTACTGCGCAGTTTCCACGAAGGGTATGCAGTCAGGCGCAGCGTTGCGGCAAATGATGCGGCGCTCCGTTTTATTTTTTCCGCTGATGGCCAAGCCTGATCTGGGTTTGTGCGGCTACGGCGTGCGGCGACTGGCCAACATGGGCGAGTTGCAGGCGTACCTGGCGGCATTTCCGGCCAATGAGACCGTGGTGCTTCAGCAATATCTGCCGCAAGAAGGCGAAGCAGGCATTTTCTATGTGCGTGACCCCGTCACAGACCATGCCCGCATCATCGGGCTGGCTCTGCGCTACTACCCTCGCGTGACGGGTGATGGCGTTCATACCGTTGCAGAACTGATCGCTCTGGACCCACGGGCCGGCCGCGCATTGAGTTCACCCTTGCATGAATGCCGGCATGACGTCACAAGTGTGCCTGCTGCAGGGGAAGTCATTCGACTGTCCACCATAGGCTCAACCCGTGTAGGCGGTTTGTACCGGGACGGCGGAGCCTGCATCACACCGCAGTTGATCGCCGCCGTTGATGCGATTGCACGCGATATGCCAGAGTTTTATTTTGGACGCTTTGATGTGCGGTTTGAAACTCTGGCGGAGTTGAGTGCGGGCCAGGGTTTCACGATCATGGAAGTCAACGGGTCTGGTTCTGAAGCCATTCATGCCTGGGACCCGGACACCGGACTGACGGCTGGCTTGAAAACAATTTTTCAAAAACAAAGTTTGCTGTTTGCCATGGGTCACGTGATGCGCAGCCGGGGTGTCCATCCGATGGGTTTGGTCAAGCTCATCAAGCTCAATCAGCGACAAAACCGATTGATCGCACGCTACCCACCGTCGAACTGAGGCCTGAAGTGATCCTGCAAACAGCACCCCTGACCGTTTCCTCCGTCGCCTCCGTCGCCTCTGTCACCTCTGTCTCTTCCATCAGCCGGAAGTGGCTTGAACCCACCCCAGGGCTTGGCAGCTTTTCTGCAAGTCACACCCTGGTTGTCAGCTGGGCCAGCTGCGAAGAGGATGTGCGCCAGGCCCAGCGCCTGCGTTACCGCGTCTTTGCCATGGAAATGGGTGCCAGGTTGCCATCTGCGGCAGGTAGGGAGCCGGGTCTGGACGCCGATGCCTTTGATCCATTTTGTGACCACTTGCTGGTCAAGGCGGTGCCTGTGAACGATGAGGACGACGGCTTGCTGGTAGGCACGTACCGATTGCTGGCACCTGATGCCGCCCGCCGTGCTGGCGGTTTGTACATTGACACGGAATTTGACCTGAAACCCCTGTCCAGCTTGCGCCCCCGTGCGGTTGAACTGGGCCGCTCATGCGTTCATCCTGACTGGCGCTCGGGTGGTGTCATCCTGGCACTCTGGAGAGCGCTTTTTCGGTACATGTATGCGCACAGACTTGAAACCATGGTGGGGTGCGCCAGTGTGGGTCTAAAAGATGGCGGGCAATCTGCGTCTGCTTTATGGCACCGCCTGCGCCTGACGCATCTGGTCGAGCCCGAGTGGCAGGTGCAGCCCCTTGTCGCGCTGCCCATTCTGAGCCAGTATGCCCATCAGGATACCTATCAAGATGCGACTCAGGACGATTTGTCTGCAGCAGCATCCGCCAGACATGCTTCGATCACCATGCCGCCACTGGTCAAGGGTTATTTGCGATGCGGTGCCCGCCTGCTTGGCCCACCGGCACTCGATGAAGTCTTCAATACTGCAGACCTGCCAATGTTGCTGCACCTGAGCAACCTGACACCGCGCTACCGTCAACATTTTCTGGACCATTGAAGGTGCAGGCGTCTGTGCGCAGGCTTGATCATGCTCAAACAGTGGGCAAACCAGCGGGCAGAGGTTCAGCCAGGCAGTGGGATACTGGAGCTGTGAAAAAACATATCTACATCTATTCACCCTCCAGTGCGGTTCGTGACAAGGCGAGCTTCAAACGCGGCGTCAAACGCCTGCAGACACTGGGGCACGAGGTTGAAATCGACGAGGCAGCGCTAGCCAAGTACCAGCGCTTTGCCGGAGACGACGCAACCCGCCTGGCAGCCATTCACCGGGCGGCGGCCAGTGGCGCTGACATCGCGCTGATCTCACGCGGCGGCTATGGTTTGACCCGGCTCCTCGCGCAGATCAATTACAAAGCTCTGGCAAAGGCGATTGGTCAGGGGACGCGGTTTGTGGGTCTGAGCGACTTCACGGCGCTTCAGCTGGCTGTTCTGGCCAAAACGGGGGCTGTGACCTGGGCTGGCCCAGCACTTGGGGAGGACTTTGGTACGACAGCGTTGCCAGACGACATCATGGAAGCATGTTTTGACGATCTGGTCACAGGACAGGGTGAGGGCACGGGTTGGCAGCTGCCTAAAGCCAGAACACTGAACGCTATTGATTCGATAGCTGAAAGCCCACGCAAAACCTGCCCTGCTGACGATTTCAGTGTTAAAGATGCAATACTCTGGGGCGGTAACCTGGCGGTCCTGACATCGTTGACAGGCACACCTTATTTTCCTGCCATCAAAGGTGGTATTTTATTTATTGAGGATGTGGGCGAGCACCCGTACCGGGTTGAGCGCATGCTGACGCAACTGCTGCATGCAGGTGTGTTGGCGCAGCAAAAAGCCATTGTGTTTGGCCAGTTCAGCAACTACAAACTGGTGCCTGGGTATGACAGCGGCTTTAATCTGGCCGGTGTGGCTGCCTGGCTGCAAGCTCAGGTCAAGGCGCGGGTACTGACGGGCTTGCCGCTTGGCCATGTGGCCACCAAAGTCCTGCTGCCGGTGGGGGCCACCATCACCCTGGCGGTGGAGGGCAGGGACGCGTTTTTACTGTGGGGACATACGCATTGAGCTGGCGCAGTCATGAGGCGAGTGAAAAATCACTCACGCGCCATGACAAACAGTTCTTATCGGCTTCTGGGGCCAGCACGTTGCGCCAGAGCTTTGGGCAGCAGGCCTTTGAACTGACCACTGATGCGTGCCAGCTTCTCGCGTGCAATGGTCTCGCCATGGGTTTTGGCGAGTATGGCCATCACATCACTGCGGGCGTACCACAGGGCTTGAATATCCTGCGCATAACGAATGCGGCGTGTTACAGCAGGAAACTTCTTTTCACTCTCGTTACCCAGCTCGTTGAGCATGAGCTGGCGTATGTCTTCCATACTGTTGTTAATTTCAGCGGGCGTTGCCTCTGTCAGGCCGAGCATGGCCATGCAGCTTGTCTTGACCTGCGGTGCGAAGGAGGACCATTTGAGCCGTGACAGCATTGGATGCATAAAGAACCTGTGCATTGTTAAATATTCATCAAAAAAACCACCAAGGTAACCGCACGTTTTATGCTGGAGACGTTAAAAGACTTTAACCTTGCTGAAACTGTCAGACCAACATGCCCATTCACAAGTTGGTAAGCAAATGTCCAGTCATGTTGAGTCAAGTTGAGCCCCGAGCCGAAGCCCTTGCCCTGGTGATTGCCTCCCAACTGGGCATGTTTTTGAAGCGGGTCAGGGCTGTGCAGGCCGCCGGGCCTTTGGGCTGAACACTTCCAATACGTGATTTAATGATTTGAAACTGGGCACACCTTTACATCCATGGCTGAAGTTACCGTTGTTTTTGCAGACCTCACTGGAAGCACTGGGGTATTTGAAGTGCTGGGCAATGTCAAAGCAACGCAGCTCGTGACGCGACTGACCGACTGGATTGGCAAGGTTTGCACATCAAAGAACGGCCAGGTTGTCAAAAATCTTGGCGATGGTGTACTTATGGTGTTTACACGTACCGACGATGCCCTGGAGGCCGTCATGGAAATGCAGCGCAGCCATACAGAACGCATTAAAACCTGGCCCGAGAATACCAGAATGAGGCTTAAGGTCGGGATGGCACACGGAGAAGTCATTGAGCAGGATTCCGATTTTTTCGGCGATGCGGTCAATCTCGCATCACGCCTGTCTGACCTGTCGGGACCGGAGCAAATTCTGGGCAGTGACTCTGTCATTGATCAGTTGCCATCCAACAGTCCGGTACGTTTTCGCAGTCTGGGTGCCATGGACATCCGGGGTCGCAATGAAGCGTGCATGGTGTACCAGGTGGAATGGCAGAACGATATTCTTACAGAGTTCTTCACGGTCCCGGCTGGTCTGACAGCCTCGCCCTTTACCAAAGCCGTACCGTCGGCGGGTACCCTCAAACTGTCGTGGCTAGACGTCGAGACATCGTTTGTATCCACAGAACTGCCCATCTATCTGGGCCGCGTGGCTGGAGCACATTTTGTTGTCAATGACCCTCGGGTGTCACGGCTTCACGCCAAAATCTCCTGGCGAGCCGGTAAATTTCATCTTGAAGATGTCAGCAGTTACGGTACCTGGGTGCGTTTTGCCGGCAGCAGTGCCGTCATTGCGCTGCGGCGTCAGGAATCCGTATTGCTGATGGAAGGTGAGATTGCGCTGGGTGCACCCTTCGAAGACTTCACCGTACCCACCGTCAGTTTCAGCTTTTCTCGCCATACTGGGTAGGCAGTGATCAGTCAGCTGGCACCGCAGATTTCACTGGTATTTGCTGGCGTGAATACTCGTCGCGCTTCATGCTCAGGTAACTGCTGCGGTCTGTCTCATGGAGCTGCTGGGGGAACTGCTCGGTCGCATCAAACCAGTGTTCCAGTCGTGCGTCCAATTGTTGTGCGGCAGGGCGGCTCAGCGATGCCAGATAAGCCTCAATGGCCAGGTAGTAACGCATGGTGTTGCGCTCTACAGTCCCCCGCATACCGCCCACGTAAGCCTGTTTCTGGTCCCCATTGATGCGGGTGAACCCCACTTTGCCGCTGCCAACAGTGGCCAGATAGCCTTGCATGGCCAGGCGACCCGCCAGGCCGTAGCCGTAGGCATAACGCAAATGCATGAAGGTTTTACCTGAAGGAAGTGGCACAGCTTGAAGCTCGATGCGGTAGTCGCTGGTGCCCAGTGGGCCTTTTTCGGCGTTGAGCTGGACTGCCAGATAGCGCGGGGAGGCTGACACCTGCCGCAAGGCAAATTCAAGCGCAAAAGCGTCTTTGAGCACCTGCGGCGTTTTTTTTCCAATGTTGACTTTCAAAATACTGGAACTGTTTTCGCTGGTGGCACGGCAGTATTTTGTGTTGATATGCAAAATCATGACCTCACACCAATGGGTGGGGCCTTTGAAAGTTGTGCTGACCGTATTGAACGATGCCTCCAGGACAGCGTAGGCATTGCCGGTCACGCTGCCAGTATCTTCAAACGACTCCAATACCAGCGGACGCCCAAAAGCCGTTTTGCCAAGCTGCTTTTCAAGTGTTGTGTATTTTTCGAGCAGCACAGAAGCGTTCTCGCCTGATTCAGGTCCTGCTGCCGGAAATGTCTGGGCCTGAACGTAGCTGGCGCTCGCCAGCAGGCATGTGCACAGCAGCGCACGCAGGGCACCGCCTGGCAACTTGTCTTTAAGCTTGTTTTGCATGAACCAAGTTTGACAGCTATCGTTCCCCCTTGAGCTGCTTTTGGTTGATTCGCTGCATCGTCCTACATTGGTTTTGCCTCGGGGCTGAGGTATATCCTGTTCAGTCGCCCAAAAGCTTTGCACCCGCATTGGCCTGAAGAGCGCCACTTCGAAAATACCCCAATACTGCATGGATGCTGCGGTGTCCGGTCATCGCCATGGTGTCGGCCAGCGGTACGTTCTGGCGCCCCGCCTCGGTGACAAAACCGGCTCTGAGCGAGTGCGCAGAAAAGTCGCCCTCAACGCCCGCCAGGACGCAGCGCGCTTTGACAATGTCACGCACCGATGCGCCGGACAGTGCCGGGCCGAGGTTGCCACCTTTGAGTACACGCCTGAATATCGGTCCTTCAGCAATTGAGGCGTTCTCCAGCCAGGCCGTGAGCGCTGCAGCAGCGGGGCCAAACAGCGGTTTGACGTTTTCCGGGAGGTCTGCACCCGTCTGGTTTGTTTTTGAGTTGTGAAGGGTATAGACGTAACCTCCAGGAACCGCCTTCAGGAACGCCATGTTCGCACTGGCCACTTCAGACCGACGCCGGCCACCGCTGGACCAGGCGAACAAAAGCAGTGCCCGGTCGCGCCTGCCCCGCAGGGAGTCATCGCAAGTGGCCAGCATCAATTCCAGCGGGTCTTTGGTCAAGGCTTCTTTTTTGACTGCGAGGACGCCGCGCTTGGCATACGCCTTGCGCGTGCGCGACAGCAACTCGCGTACCTGGCCGTCGCGGCAAGGGTTTTTGAGCTCGCGCATTTGGTGCGCCTTGGAAAGCACGGCAATCCGGTGCACCAGCGTGTTGTGTGCGAGCGCACCCAGCTTGCCTTTGTAGCCAGCATCCACCAGAGCCTGATCAATGACAGCCGGGAGTTCGCAAACCAGTCCCTGACTGGTTGTGCGTTCGGCATGGTCAACGATGAACTGAAGCACGCACGGCACTGAAAGCGGGAGCTGGATCTGATCGTCATAGCGGCACCCATACCAGGCCGCCCAGTAGCGCAAGGCACTCCGGTAACTGGCCTGGGTGTTTTTGGACTCGCCTTCGCGAAGCAAATCTTCTACGGCACTGGCTGTGACGCCGTTCAGCACATTGGGACTTAAAGAAGGGACATTTTGAAGGACAGGCAAGCGCATATGAAAATAATCTTTGTTAAAATAAATAATAATACATGTTATGTATGATATATTACATAATATCTAAATAAGTCACGATAACAATCCCTTATCGTGGGTAAATGTAATGGATGGAGAAAAATGATGCAATTCAAGAGTGCCAGGGGTGTCCAGCAGGTTGATGTGTCAGATGCGGCAGATGCGCTGATTGCAGATGGCTTGCGGCCAACGATTGAGCGGGTGCGGCAAAAAATGGGACGCGGCTCCCCGAATACGGTCAGTCCGATGCTGGACGCCTGGTTTGGTGCACTGGGCGCACGGCTGACGGGTAACCACAGCGTGTCAACGGTTGATGCCATCCCCGGTCCTGTGCGGGAGGGAATGAAAAAATTATGGGACATGGCACTGGCCAGCGGACGGGAAGAGGCCGATGTGCAGGTTGCCCAGCTACAGGCACGCCTTGAGGATGAACGCGCTGCACTTGCAGCCAAAGCCATTGGGTTTGTGCAACGCGAGCAACTGCATACAGAACGGATGCAGGCCAGTGAAAACGCGTTAAATGCCGCAAAAAATCAGATTGAAGACCTCAGAGGGCAATACGCAGACCTGCGCAAATCGCTTAAAGAACGCGAAACAGAAGTCGCAGGTCAGCGCGCCAGACAGGAAGCCCTTGAACAAGCCTGGACAGCGCAAAGACGCAAAGACGCCGATGACGCTGCACAGCAAGCCCGGGAGCGTGAACGCGCAGACGAGCGTGCCGCTTCAACAGAGCGACGCCTGCTGCAAGAGGTAGACCGGGCGCGGCAGGAAACCAAACTTCTGCGCTCAGCTGCGCTGGAGCTTGAAAAGCGCAATGCAGCGCAGCAAAGCCAGTGGGAAGAAACCCTGCACACACGCAGCAATGAGCTGGGCCTGGCGCTTGAGCAAAGTGCACAAAAAAGCACAGAACTACGTACGACCCAAGAAGCACTCGCCACCGCTCATTTAAAAGCCGAAGAACTCAAGGGTTTATTTGACAAGCAGCGACTGGCCAACGAGTCTGCCATTGCGCAGCTGACACGGGCACTTGCCAACAGATCGCGCCTGGCCACGTCGGTGCCCAACCCGAAAAACAGGGGAAAGTTAAGGAATCAGGCTATCCGTATCAAACGCCCTTGAAAGCTTATTTTCATTTTTTACGCTCTCAAGCCTGACAGACTCCAGGGCCAAACCATCTCCTTGAATTTTTCATCAACTGTCGTTTATCTGGTTGATTTGAAAGGGTTTGCCAGACAAATGAATCCAGCGTGGATAAATGCGTGGGCTGTTCGTTTCTGCTTGACTTCAGGCACTTCCAGGGCTTGCCCGATGTCAGCTCATAATGTTTGCTGTGTCACAATGGATGATGGTTCATCACAAATTGCCATGCAGAAAAAATTACGGGTTTTAACGCTGCACTTTGCCACGACAGCTGGCTGTTTCTGTACGTTGATCTGGTTATTGAGTGGTTGTGCAAGCAAGCCTGTTGCCCCAACCTCCTCGGCAGTTGCACCTACTGGCCCACCTCCCGGGTTTTTTATACCCTATGGCACTTTTGCCAAACCGGGAGGTGAACGCAAGCCGGACAGCGCAGCACCTGGAGCTGCAGCTGCTGTTGCAGCTCCACAGCCAGCGCCTGTCGTGGTTACGCCTCGTGCATCTGTTGCCCCGGCGCCGCTTGTAGCCAAGCCTGTGCTACCGCCCTCCGTGCCTGTGGCAGCACCACTGAACACCCTACAAGCGGCTCCCGCAGCGGTGCCCACCAGTATCCAGGCCACACAGGCACCCACTGTGTCTGTCAATAAATCTGCTCCATTACCCCTATCCGCCCCTGTTGCAGCGTCCAGTACTGCCATTTCTCCGCCTGAGGCAAAAATGGCAATCGCTTCACCTTCACTCAACAATCCGGTGTCGAACACGACTGTGGCTTTACCTGAACCCCAGGTGGTGGTCTATGCCTCTCCCGCCGCGAAAGCTTATTTGTCCAAAACAGGCGTGGATGGCAGTATCAACGCGCAAGTGTGGTCAGTGTTTCTTGCCAAATACCAGATTCCATTTCAAGTTATTACTGCTGTAGAAAAGCTTGAGATGACATCGGCGAGGGTTCTTGTGCTGCCTTCTTCTGTAGTGCTTTCAGAGCGGGAAAAGCAGGCTGTCATCACTTTGCGCTCCAAAGGTATCAACGTTCTGGCATCCTGGCTAACGGGCGTTCGGAGTGAAAGTGGCGATGACCTGGGCTATGGATTCATGGAACAAGTGCTGGATGTCAAGGTTGTTGGAACAACTGCAGCCGACGAGAAAGACAACTTCATGTTGCCTCATGGTGACAATCCCATTACGCATTACCTGCCCGCTGGTTCCCGTATCTGGTTGGACCGCGTGAAAGGTTTGTACCCCTTGCGTCTCCAGGGGCGGCACCGGGCTGCAGAGATCATGGATTGGTCACGCGTACCAGCATTGGGGAAAGAGAGTGCAACCATTGTCTTTGACGAGCGTCCGGCGAATTCGATTCAAGCATCGCGTTCTGTTGTGCTCGGGTATCCCGAACAACTCTGGTTAAGTGCAGATCCCAAACAACTTGAAGCGATTGCCTACAACGCGTTGATGTGGCTGCTCCATCAGCCCGCTGTTTATAAAACAGCTTGGCCACATCCCTTTGGAAGTGCCATGGTGGTGGCTATTGATATTTCTGATGTCGTCACAGAGGCAGAACTTGCCAATGCAAAGCTGCTTGAAGACGCAGGCTTACGCGGTTCGTACTTTGTGCTCAGCGAGTACGTGGTCAAGTCAGCCAATCGGTTGAGACGACTCAAGTCGGCAGGGCACGAGATCGCTTTTTTGGGTGACAGTTTCAATGATTTCAAGGACCAGGCTCCTGAGCTGCAAGCCAAACGCCTGGACAGCATGCGGCAAATATTTGCCACGGCAGATCTTGATTTGCCGCCCGATGTCGGCTTTCACGCACCCATGGACTCGTATGACAAAAATACACAAAATCTTTTGAAGCAGAGGACATTTGGGTACTTTTTGGCATCCATGGACGTTTCAGATGCTCAACTGCCTTTCTTGGTAGCTCGTGATATCAGTCAGGATCCTGCGCGAAACACCAAAGATATGGTGATTCTTCCTCGTACCCTCAATGGACCCGAAGAGTCCATTGACAACTGCACGCCCGAGATCGGGATCAGGGCATTTATCAACGAATTGAATCTGGCTGAAAAAATGGCTGGTCTCAGCGTTGTTGCATTACCCAGTAAAAATGAGCTTACTGACGCCCAAGTGGCTGAAATACTCAAGGATATTGGTTCGCGTCGCGAAAAGATGTGGATGGCTACCTCCGCTCAGGTAGCAGATTGGTGGAGAGAGCGCGAGCGCGTGAGCATTCAATTAGAGGCGGGTGAAAATGCGCCTGTTTTGACTGTAACTGTAGCCTCTGGCCCTGCCTTGTCACAGGCAGTATCAGCATTTATAAACCTGCCAGACAGTGACGCAATGGTGCGGCTCGTGGCCCGAGGACATCAAGAAAAATCACCGCAGATAACGACAGTTGATGCATGGCGCACAGCTGTTGTTTTAAAAGGATGGAAGCCAGGGCAATACAAGTGGGATGTCTATTTTGACAAGGCTGCTAAAAACCTGGCGAAATAGTCGCTTTCTCACCGAAATAGACAGTTATGTACATGCGCACATTATTGATTTGGATAGTTTTATGGATGTCAGCTGCTGCCTGCCTTGCAAAAGAGTCACCTGACAAGCCAATCTACCTGTACTTGAGTCCGTTAACAAAAAAATACCTTGAAGCCAAGGGTACTTCAGATATTCCCACCTTGACGATCTGGCGAAAATATCTTCGAAAAGCCTGTAGATGCTTCGTGGAGTTGAACCGCACAGAGCTGCTTGCAAAACCTAAATCTGGCGTGTTGATTCTCGCCTCTGCTGAGGTCCTGGATGACGAAGAACGAAAAGCCATTGAAGGGTTTGCAGCAACGGGGGGAAGTGTCCTGGCCACGTGGATGACTGGTACGCGTGATGCCAAGGCACAATTAAAGGGTTTTGATTTTCTTGAGAACCTGTTCAAGATAAAAGTAGCCGGAGAATTTAGCCGAAAAAATGCAGAGGATTGGTTCCTGATGCCTTATGGTGATGGGCCGTTGACATGGCCAGTACCTGCAGGTCGAAGAATGTTTTCTGGTGATTCTGCTCAAACCATGCTGCGCGTAGAGTCAGTCAATCTGGCCGCCGTAGGCATGAGTTGGGAGCGCGGGAAGGACGAACTGGGTCCTATCGGGGTAATCGCCTTCAATGAAACCACCACTTCACGTGGTGTGTATTTTTCATTCCCTGAGTCGTCTTGGGGTTTTTCCCAGAAAGCCGATATGCTGGCCATCATGGACAGCTCTATCGCCTGGCTAAGGCGTGAGCCGCAAGTGGTCAAGTCTGCCTGGCCGAATGCAAACATTGCAGCACAACTGATAGAAATGGACACTGAAGACAAATTCTTCTCAGCGCCTAATTTTGCTAAAGACCTGGAGTCCGTAGGTATCAAAGGAACCTTCTACAGCCTGACATCAGAAGCTGTCAAATACCCTGAGATTGTGAAAGATCTTCTTGCCCGAGGCCATGAAATCGCTTACCACGCGGACGTACATTTGGGGTTTGAAAAACTCAAACCTGAAAAGCAGGAAGAGCGTATTTTGAATATGAAAGAGCAGTTAAAGAGTATTTTGGGTGAAACATACAATATCGCTACCGGTTTTAGGGCGCCTACAGAATCGTACGATGCAACGACAGAAATACTTTTAAGAAAGCACGGCATGTTGCACCATGCAGCTGATCCAGCTTCAACCGATGATCGACTGCCATTTTTCTCGAAAGCTGAACCCAAACCTGATACCCAACAGGCGCTGGTGGTGTTACCCAGAACCCAATACGACGATGTCAGCTATACAGCGTTTGATTACGACGCTAAAAAAACGCTCGACAACATGATTTATGACCTGGATGTGACTGTTCGCAGTGGTGCTTTCGGACTGCTTTCTGTGCATACGCAAAATTATGCAGATGGGAAATTGCTTCAGAAAGTGATGCCTGATTACATGAAATACATTGCAACTTACAAAGACCGCATATGGATACCGCGTGCAGACCAGATTGCGGCATGGTGGCGCAAGCGTGCATTGGTGACAGTGACCCAGAATAAAACCGTCAGGTCGGTGCAGACCCTGGACAAACAGCTTCAAAGCAAAGATATTGTGCTTCGGCTGTCTGTGGCCGCGCCAGGCAATGTAGAGGGTTTAACGGTGTTTTCCATGAATCCTAAAAGTGGCCAACTTCCCTCGGTGCAGGCCAGTAACGCCAGCGCGCCCAAATTCAGGATCAAACTGGTGGACGCCTTTCGTACAGCGCTGGTGTTTGACAAACTGGATGCTGGTGATTTTGAGTATGTAATCAGATATCAGTGATCTTTAAGGCCAGCTTTTTACTTTTTGAACCCATCCATGCGTCTGCGTCACATTGAAGTGTTCAATGCCGTCATGCTGACCGGCACGGTAAGCGCTGCAGCGCGGCTGATCAGCGTGAGCCAGCCGGCGGTCAGCCGCATCCTGCAACATGCCGAGCTGCAATTGGGTTTTGCATTGTTTCAGCGCAGCAAGGGGCGGCTTGTACCGACACCCGAGGCTCTGGCACTCTACCCGCATATCGAACGCCTTTTTACCCAGCTTGACGAAGTACAGCGTCTGGCTGCCCATCTTAAAACCGGGGGTGCTGCCGCCGAGCTGCGCATCCTGACCGTGCTGGCATTGAGCTACGACATCCTGCCGCATGCCATTTTGCTGTTTCGTGTCAAGCACCCGCATGTGCCTATCACCGTCAAAGCCCTGCATTCACCACAAATCGTGTCAGCGCTGGCTTTGCAGGAAGCCGATGTGGGTTTTCTGTTCAGCCCGGTGGTTCACTCTGCATTGGCCCAGGAGCATCTGGCAGACGGCCACATGGTGTGCATTGCGCCCAAAGGTATGCTGTCAGCGCGTCTTTTAAAGCGCGGCACGGTCACACTGGCAGACTTGCTCAAGGTACCCGTGATTGGTCTGGATGTACTTGACCCGGTTGGCCGCAGTCTGAGCCCGGCTTGCAGGGAATCCGGTGTAAGTCTGCAGTTTCACATCACTGTGCAAACCTACCACTCTGCGCTGGCGCTGGCCCATCATGGGCTGGGTGTTGCCCTGGTTGACACCTGCACAGCTGCTTCTGCCGACCGCACCCGCGTGGACGTGCTGGCTCTGGAACCCTTGATTGCGGTGCCCATCAAGGCCTTGCTGCCTGCAGGCAAGCCTGCATCTGTGGCTGTGAGGGCGTTTGTGCGCTGTTTTGAACAAGCCATCGCTTATGCAGCCAAGGCGTCGCCCAACATGCGCTGACCGCAGTCACTGCAGTGAATCTGTACAGTTGACCTGGCGAGTTGATCTGGCAAGTTTCATGGCATGGTTAGCAAACGATTGATTCGTGCTGCTGAACCAAACGCCAGCGTGAACCCCAGCGCACCGTGCCCTGCGTTAAACAGCAGATTGTCTGGCCCCTTGGCGTGCCGGCCAATGGTGGGGCGGGCGGTTGGTGTGACTGGTCGCAGGCCTGCCCACGAGTTGAGCTCTGTAAATGCGCTACAACCGGGGAAGATGGCTTGCGTTGAGGCTTTCAAAGAGGCGATTTGCGGCGTTTCAATCGCCGTACTGTAGCCCGCCAGTTCAGCCATGCCCGCCACACGCAGACGCGAGCCGATGCGCGCAAAAACTACTTTGCGGTCGCTGTCAGTGACGCTGATAAAGGGCGCTGCAGCGGGCGAGCCATCAACTTCAACCGTGATGCTGTAGCCCTTGAGGGGGTAAATTGGCAAATACACGCCCAGCTTTCTGGCCATGGGGGCTGCTGTAGCACCCAGTGCCATCACATAATAATCAGCTTCGATGGCACCTTCTGGTGTGCTGACTGCAGCCACCAAACCCTGGCGCACTACCAGTTGGTTAATCGCTGTATTGAGTAAAAAATTTACGCCGCGTGCCCGAAGCACTGCCACAAGGCCATCGCAGGTTTTCTGGCAGTCTGCTGCGCATTCACCAGGCGTATAGATGGCTCCAGCAATGTGCTGGTACTGGTGTTGAAGGGCAGGTTCGAGCGCCACGCAGCGGTCAGCGTTCACAGCCTCTTGCGTGCTGCCCAGCGCGCGCTGCAGCAACATCTGCTGGTTTGCAGCATCAAATGCGTCAGGGCTTGAGAACAGCACTAATTTTCCTGTGCTTGAAAAGTCGCAGTCCAGTTGTTCACGGGCCATCATGGCATCGAATGCCTGACGGCTCTCCAGCGCCAGCTGCAGCAGCTGTGCGGTGGTTTCGCGCGATGCCGCTGTGTTGCAGGCCGCCAGAAAGCGCAGACCCCATAGCCATTGACGGGGATCCAATTGTGGCTTGATCTTGAGTGGGGACGTGGGCGACAACAGTAATTTTGGAAGTTGCGCCCAGATACCCGGATCGGCCAGCGGTTGCACATAAGAATAGCTCAGCTGCGAGCCGTTGCCACCACTGGCACCGCTTCCAGGATGGCCCCGGTCAATCACCGTCACCTCATGGCCCGCACCGCTCAATGCATAAGCCGTTGCCAGACCCACAATACCTGCTCCCAGCATACACACGCGCATGACAAGTCCTTTTTAACTTTTGAAAACCAGTGCCAGGCAAGTTTATGCATCGCGCCTACAGGTGAACAATGCTGAATCAGCCACAGGCTATGACTTGAGGTTATGCCTTCAGGGCAGCCAGTGCGCCAGGTTGAAGACCACCATGGGTAATCCATGAGTTTTTGACATAGGTTTGTTGCGAAAATGAATGACCTTGGTGATCATGTGTTCATACACTGACAGTGTCAGCACACGTTCACTACCCTTCGCTAAACCTGTTACGCATCTGCTCCCCGAAAGGACACGACATGAAACTATCTACCCTGATGACCGCCGCGCTGTTGACCGCATCCCTGGCTACCCCCGTCTTTGCACAAACACTGAAAAAGATAGCTGATAGCAACAAGATCACGGTGTCTTACCGCGAGTCTTCGGTGCCTTTCAGTTACTTGATTGGGTCCAGCAAAGCGGTCGGTTTTTCGGTTGAACTCAGTGAAGCCATTATTGACGATGTGCGCAAGGCGACCAAGAAGCCCAATCTGGAGGTTGCCTATATGCCGGTCACGTCCCAAAACCGTATTCCCCTCCTGGTGAACGGCACCTATGACCTGGAATGCGGCTCGACCACCAACAACTCGACACGTGCCAAGGACGTGGCTTTTTCGACCAACATGTTCTACACCGGCACACGCCTTCTGGTCAAAAAGAGTTCGGGTGTCAAAAACTACGCGGACCTGGCCAAAAAGACGGTCGCCAGCACCACCGGTACCACCAACGCCCAGGTGATTCGCAAGTACAACACTGAAAAAAATCTGGATATGCAGCTCATATTGGGCAAAGACCATGACGATTCACTGTTGCTGGTCGAGAGTGACCGGGCTGTGGCGTTTGCGATGGACGACATTTTGCTGTTTGGCCTGAGAGCCAACTCCAAAAACCCGGCGTCTCTTGAAGTGGTAGGCGATTCGCTGCAAGTCGAACCCTATGCCTGCATGGTGCGCAAGGACGACCCCGAGTTTAAAAAACTAGTGGATGGCACCATTAACCGTCTTATGAAGTCGGGCGAGTTCGCCAAGCTCTACACCAAATGGTTTGAGTCCGCCATTGTCCCCAAGGGCGTGAACCTGAGTCTGCCAATGTCGGCTGAACTCAAGGCCAACCTCAAGGCGATGAGCGACAAGCCAGCGCTGTAAATTGGCATTGAATCAGCATTGATTCCACTGGCGTGATGCGCATCACGCCACGTGCGCTTTGTCTGTACTGCCCTGGCTCCATGCAAAGCCGGGCAATCCTCTCCAAACCATTTCCGGAGTTGCTTGACTGGCCGCTTGTGGCGCTGCTGCGCAAGCATGGGCGTTTACCCTGAAAAAACGGTGGGCACTATGCCGCAGCAGCTTAAAAAAAACCGGAGCCTGATTTCCAGACAGTATGAAAAAACCACAAGTAGTAGGTATTCTGGGCGGTATGGGGCCAGCAGCAGGGGCAGACTTCGCACGCCTGTTTGTAAGTGCCTGTTTTGATCACATGCGCACCAGTGGGCAGGTGGTGTCTGACCAGTGCTTTCCGGAGCACTGGCTGGCACAGGTGCCTATACCAGACCGCAGTGCTGCACTTGATTGCACAGGTTTTGGAGTGCAACAGCCACTTGAGCCGATGCGCCAGGCATTAGGCAAACTGGCTGCGCTGGGTGCCGGTACAGTTGCCATAGCTTGCAATACCGCCCACGCCTGGCATGGCGCACTGCAAGAAAGCTTTCCGCAGCTTGAGTTGCTGCATGTGGCCCGAGAAGTCGCTGCTGACCTGGTTAGCCATGGCGTACGTGAGGTAGGACTGCTGGCATCAGCGGGTACTTACCGTACAGGACTTTATGACCAAGCCTTTCATGCAGCGGGGATGCATTGCCATGTGCCGCTACCGCACGAACAGAACATTTTGATGAACGGTATTTACCGTGGGGTCAAAGCAGGCGACATGGTGCTGGCTCAAACCAGTTTTACGCAGGTAGCCGAGGCACTCGTGCGCCGGCATGGGCTGTCAACGCTGGTGATGGGGTGTACAGAAATCCCGCTGGTACTAAGGCGTATGCCAGGGCTGGATGCAGTCTCTCTGGTGGACCCTGCTGTGTTGCTGGCAAAAGCATTGGCGAGGAGGGCTTATCAGGGGTGAGTGTGGGATTTATAAGCTGAAATCAGCCTTTCGGGCAGGAAATACGGGCGCTATCAGCTATCAAAATGATAGTAGTATCTGTTATGTTGCCCGTTGACTGTGCCAGAACCTGAAGCTGCAGTTCATGGTGCTGCCTCAACCAGCACATATCCCCGCGTCCAGGTCAATTTACTGCCATTGATGCTGCCTGTACCTGACAGTTGGGCTGGATGAATACCCAGGGATTGGGGACCGTAGATATAGGCGTTCAAATAGCTGGCATTAGCGCAGCCATTTTGTGAAAAGACGTTTGAAATATTTTTGTACTGCGCCAGTACACGTGGCCAGGCATTGGCGCCTGAGCATGTGGTGGCGACAGCGTTTTCAAGCGTTTTCTGAGGGTTGGCCGTGCGAAGTGAACCCCAATCCCTGAGCAGGTTGTAAGCAGCAGAAAGCCCTAAAAACTGCGTGGTGTCAAAGCTACCTAGCGACGAAATCTTTGTCACTGGGTAGCCGTTGCTGGCGCTGGCGCTTAACTGAGTGATCATTTTTGAAAACACATCATGGCATGCCAATGCACTGAACTGGCTGCCTGTGCTACTGATGCGAATGCTGTCAACATTGGCATCATAGGTGGCGGGTGAGCCTGTGGTGTTGTTCGGGTAGCAGACGCTGGCATGAACATCGCCTGAAGCTTGGTCATTGATCATTGCTCGCCTAGCCTGGTTGAGTCCCAGTCCCAGATATGAAACGCTGAACACTGGGTAATAAACACCGTTAATCTTGATATTGGTGACATTTGATCCTTTCTTATCTGATGTAACGAACGCTATTTGTGACGATGCGCCGCCTATTTCAATAATCCCTTTTGTAGGTGCGTTTATTTCGAAATTTTTCATCATGTAATTTACATCTGCCCAGGCATAAAGCCCTTCGTTTTGTCCGGAAAGGGTGTCCACTTGCCGAATCAAAAAACCATTGTTTGCAATGGTGGTTTTCACACTTTGGTAAATGGCGCCGACCGTCCTGGCATCAACCATGCGCATACCAGCTGTTGCCAGCACACTGACTCGCACCTGGTCTTTGGTAATGCCGTTGCTGTGCATATAGGCCGCCATTGCTGATAACAGAGGTTGAATTCCGGATGCTCCGGCGTTCCCAGGTGCGCTGTCTGCGCCCCGGTTACCGTCGTACCAGGACAGCTCATGCGGCACGTTTTTGTCTGTAAACAGTTCATTGATCTTGATAAACGAGTCATCTGGCGTGGTTTTATAAAGATAAATTCTGGAGCCACTGCTGCCTGCATCCACCACCGCCATCAGACTTTCTTGCGGGCGCTTCAGGTGGCCGCTACTGCTACAGGCCGCCAACATCATGGATAAGGCGATGGCCAATAGGCGCTGAATAAATTGATGTGTCATTCGGTCAGGTGCCATAAAAAAAATTTGGGTGGAATAAATGCTGTGCGTGTACTGCCTGGGCATCTGGTGTTTCATGATGCACGCAAGCGTGCCGACCATGCGTAATTTACGCCGAGAAGCCTGGAGAATTACAGATTGCTAGGGAAAACCCCTCTGCGGCAAGTAATACGGGCACCATATGCTATTTTTTTAATAGCGTTGAGGATGAATTCATCTTACCAAAGCCTCTGAGTACAGCGCAGAAGACGGCGGCATTCCATGTCATGAAAACGTCACTCGATCGACATGAACACGTCATTCTCGGATGTCAGAATTTCTGCAAATGAAGTGCACGACACAATGGATGCCTGGAACCTGCAGGCAGATGGCACCTGCATGCGCGTGAAATCTGGCGATTCAGCCAGCAGCAATGGTGCACAGGCTGCACTGATGGTGCGTTATTGGGCACCTCACTAAACTCACCAAACCCCAAAAAGGCAGAAAGCAAGCACGGATTTGATCTTGTGGCGACATGCTGAAGCTGAAGAGTGGCCGACAAACGGTACACAGGTATGCCAGCCCAACCATGATATGGAACGCCGGCTCACGCAACGCGGCGAAAAACAGGCAGCCCGCATGGCTGTCTGGCTGGACCGCCAGTTACCCGACGGCACCCGCATTATTGTCAGCCCAGCGCGCCGATGTGAACAAACCGCTCTTGCCGTCGGGCGCAAGTACAAAATCAAAACAGAGCTGCTACCTGATACAAGCCCAGCCAGGTTGCTTGAGCTGGTGCAATGGCCGTATGCGAAATGGCCAATGCTGGTGATTGGTCACCAGCCCACGCTGGGGCAAACCATTGCACAGCTGCTAGGTTTGCAGGAAGCCGAGTGCACTGTCAAAAAGGGCGCACTCTGGTGGCTGCGTCACCGGCAACGGACCTCCATACCCAGACCGTCGTGGTGACAGTGCAGTCGCCAGAGGTCCTTTGATACCTTGGCAGGAACAACACATCAGCGTTTACTTTTCGGCAACCGGGCGGCCAGTCTTGATCGCGGGAACCAATTCAAGCGCAGTCAAAAAAGCGGTGTCGTGCATGGCTGCCAATGCCTTGATACCAGCGCGCAGCAGTTCACTTTTTTTGACCGAACGGTTCAGCCTGGTGGCGCGTTGCTTGAGTGCTTCCAGGACAACGTATTCAACTTTCGGTATGGTGAAGCTGTCACGCACCAACTTTGGTTTCCTGGATTTTTCAAGCTTGGTGCTTTGACTCGCCTTGACCGCTTTCTCAAGCTTGACAGTTACAAGAGTCTTCAAAGGTGGCGTTTTCGTGACGGGTTTTTTGACTGCTGCCCTGGCGGTCGGCGTTTTGGCTGTACTCAATTTTTTTACAGCCGGTTTTAGGGACACTGGTTTTTCAATGACTGGCTTTTTTGCGGTGACTCGCCGGGCTGCTGGTGATTTGGTTGGCGGCTGGACTATAACCTTTGAAAACGGCGTGGCTACAGACGCAGTTGCTGATGCTGGTTTGTTAGTACTCATGAGAAATCCTTGAATAAACGGTATAAACAGTTTACACCGTTTAAAAAAAGTGGTCAAGATGCCCGTTTTACAGGCCCGAGACAGTCAGATTCCATGGCGTTTTTTGCCAGGCGAGAACTTCTTCCTGCAGCAGATAAGCGGACTGTGGAAAGGCCTGAGCCCAACCGGGTCTGCAGTTCAGGCTAAAAAGACGTCCTGGCTCGGAGCCTGTATCAAGCAGCAAGCTTTTGAGGTCTGGATCACGTCTGGCATGGCACAAAATGACTGCAATCCGCAGGCACAACAGTTGCAGTACAAACGGACGGTCTTCAAAGTTCACTTCCAGTTTGCGCAGCTTGCCACGATGGCCGAGTACCAGCTGACTTAGCCGGTGCAGTTCTGCCAGGGCAAATCCGGGTGCATCAGCGTTGTCAAGGACGTAAGCGCCATGCTTGTGGTAGTTGCTATGAGAAATCTGGCTGCCTATTTCATGAAGCTGCGCAGCCCATTCAAGCTTGCGTTGCAGCCGACTTGCTTCTGTTGCCTGCAACCCGGCACCTGCCATCACAAACAGGTGCCTTGCAACCTTGCTGACGCGCTGGGCCTGCACGGCATCCGCATCGAATTTGATCGCCAAGCGTTTGACGCTGGCAGAGCGCCTATCTGTCACATCTTGCTCACGGTCCAGCAGGTCATAGAGCACACCGTGGCGAAGCCCGCCTTGCGCAGCCTGCATTTGCTCAATATTCAGCAAATCAAACACGGCTCGCAGCACGCTGACACCGCCGCCAATCACGGCGCGCCGGTCTTCTTTCATGCCTTCTATCTTGAGGCGGTCAGCGCTCTGGGTTTTTAAAAGTCGCTCCAGCAGCCAGTCCAGCCCTTCGCGTGTCACCAGGCCAGCTGCCCAGCCAGCAGCTGTTAACACATCACTGACGGCACCGACCGTTCCGGAGGAGCCATACGCTACATCCCAGGCGCCAGCCCGATAGATATTGCAGGCTTCGTCCAGTACAGCTTTGGCGGCAATTTCTGCCATATCAAAAGCACGTTCGTTGAACTGCCCGTCAGGAAAATACTTCATGGACCAGGCCACACTGCCCACCCGGTAGGATTCGACGTGACGAGCCTCAAGGCCTTGACCAAGAATCATTTCTGTAGAGCGCCCGCCGATATCCACGACAAGCCGCCGTTCGCTCGATTGCGGCAGCATATGAGCCACACCCTGGTAGATCAGGCGCGCTTCTTCCCTACCCGAAATCACGTCCACTGTAAAACCCAGAATTTTGCAGGCTTGGGCCAAAAACTCGTCCCGGTTCCGGGCTTCTCGCAGCGTTTGTGTAGCAACTGCACGGACCTGATTTTTTTTGAAACCCGACAGCCGCTCACCAAAGCGCGCCAGACAGTCCCAGCCGCGCTGCATGGCCTCTTGTGTGAGGTTGCCGTCACCGTCCAGCCCATTGCCCTGGCGGACTGTTTCTTTTAAATATTCAGTGCGGTTAATCTGGCCATGATCAAAGCGCCCAATTTCGAGACGAAAACTGTTGGATCCCAAATCCACAGCGGCCAATAGCGTTCCATTTTGCATGTCTGAGTTTCTGTTTGACTTTTCAGCATAGCATTCTCGCGGAACCCTCATGACGTTTTGCCTGCTTCAACCAATCAAACGACCGTCTGCAGACAGCATGCTTTGCGTGACGTACGTACTGCTTCTGCGCTGTTCATTAAAACTGATGCGAAAGCCACCCATGTCAAGACTGGATCGTTTTTGAAACGCCGCCAGTACATTCTGGCGCGTCAAGCCTGTTTCAACTCCGCTAAGCACTTCATAGGTGTAACGTGCGGCTATGAATCCGGCCAGACTCAGCGGTGTAGGCGGCTCGTCAAACAGGCGCCCCAGTGTTTCCCGATAGCTTCTGACGATGGCCATGCTGGCATTGACCAGTGGCACGGGCTGGGTAGCTATTACAGGGGTGGAACGCGCAGCGCCCATTTGCGCCATGGTTGCCAAGTTGACGTCTGCCAGTGCCACGATGTAACGCTGGCGGGCCTGTTTTTCAAGGCCTTTTGTGAATTCAGCAAGTTCGGGTGTGCCGCCTATGAACAGCAAAATGGCGGGCGTGTTCGGCGTCAGTTTTTGACCCAGTACGCGCAGTTCCCCGCCCGCCTGAAATGACACCAGCTTGAGCTTCATGCTGGAGGCAATGCGCTCGACTTCAATATGGTAGGCAGCATGGTCACGTGTGGAGCCGTACACCGCGCCAATTTCGTTCATTCCCATCACGGCAAGGGTTTTCACTGCGTAGGTGATTTGCTCCTGACGCGCAGCGAAGATTGGAAAGGTCTTGTCGTCAATCTCAATGCTTGAGTTTTGCAGCCACGGAGCTGCATGCGCCATGTTCAGGCCGTCCTGGCGTGAGATCTCAACGATCTGGCTGGCCAGCTGATCACCAACGCTGCCCGACATCACAACGCAGGCAGTGTTGGCTTTGACGCTCTCAAGAGCGGCACGCAAATTGGCAGGGGTTCCGTCAGTTTCAACCGCCAGGTGCTGCACCGGGCGACCGTTTATCCCGCCGCGCAAGTTGATGTCTTGCCAGGCTGCGCGTGAGCCAGTCAGGAAGTCTTTGGAGACATCTTGCTGGGCCTGGGAAAGGTCAACAATCTGGGCAACAGCAACAGCAGCACTGCGTTGCATTGCTGGCAGCTTTGCAGGTTGCGACCAAGCCGGCATGGACGCCATGGAACCCAGCAGGCTGGCTTGTTGTATCCATTGCCGACGACTTGATGATGTTGTGACAGGCATGGCTGAATCTCCAGCGGAGCAATGCCCGCAACGTGGTGGAAATGTTTGGATATTAAAAAGAGCCAGCTGTGCCTCGATAAAGGAGCTGGCCAGGCACTGGTACGGCGCTGACTTCAGCGGGCGCAGCGTGCCAGATATCTGGTGGCGCGACCGGATCAGGTTTTATTTGGCGGGTGGAATCAGAACGCTGTCGATGATGTGCACGACGCCATTTGTAGCGGAGATGTCGGCTTTCTGGACCACGCCATCTTCAACCGTCACAAAATCGCCTGCTTTTGAAAGCGCAAGATTGGCACCGTTGACGGTTTTTGCATTGCTGTTTTTCACTTCAGCGGCCATGACCTTGCCGCTGAGTACGTGAAATGTCAAGACGGCTTTCAGTTTGTCCGGGTTTTTACCCAGGTCTTCCATCGTTTTGGCCGGAACCTTGGCAAAGGCTTCGTTGCTGGGGGCAAATACCGTGAATGGGCCACTGGTTTTAAGGGTTTCAGTCAAGCCAGCTTTGCCTACCAGGCTACTCAGGGTACTGAGCTGGGGTGTAGCGGCAATGGTGTCCGCTAGAGACACAGGACTCGGCCGGGTGGCGCAACCCGAAAATGCAATAACGGTTGCAGAAACGGCTACAGAAATAGCGGCAAGACGGCGGGTATAAAAGCTGGACATGAAATCTCTCCTGTTTAAAACAATGCTCAGCGTAGGGGGACTTGATGACAGAGCTGTGACAAAAATTTGGGGCGTCTGTGACAACAGCCATGTTTCAGGCGTTTTCCTGAAAATGTGGCTCCTGTGTGGTGCTTGAGTGAGTCATGTCACGACTTTGTCACATAAGTTTTTTAAAGTCAGGTTATCTTTTTACCAACCCAAGAGGTGTTCTGATGAAGTCAAACTCTAAAGCTGCCGCAACAGTAATTCTGAGCCTTGCAGCCGTATCTTTTTCCACACTGGCTGCAGCGCAGGATGTGACCGGAGCTGGTGCAAGTTTTCCGGCACCGCTGTATTCCAAATGGGCAGCAGACTACAACAAAGCCACTGGCGCGAAAATCAACTACCAGTCTGTCGGTTCCGGTGCCGGCATTCGCCAGATTGACGCGAAAACGGTCGATTTCGGTGCCTCGGACATGCCTTTGAAGGATGATGAACTGGCCAAAAAAGGCCTGGTTCAGTTTCCTACCGTGATTGGTGGTGTGGTTCCCGTCGTGAACATCAAGGGCATTGCACCCGGTCAGCTCAAACTCAACGGTCAGGTTTTGGGTGATATCTATCTTGGCAAAATCACCAAGTGGACTGACCCGGCCATCAAGGCACTCAACCCGACACTGCCTTTGCCCGATGCTGCGATTGCACCCGTTCGCCGCGCTGATGGTTCCGGCACCAGCTTCATCTTTACCAATTATTTGAGCAAGGTCAACCCGGAGTGGAAATCCAAGGTAGGCGAGGGTACTGCAGTCAACTGGCCAGTGGGCGCAGGCGGCAAAGGCAATGAGGGTGTGGCCGCTTTTGTTGGCCGCCTTCCCAACTCGATTGGTTATGTCGAATATGCTTATGTCAAGCAAAACAAGATGACGTTTACCCAGATGAGCAACACCACAGGCACCTTTGTCTCGCCAGGTGATGTTGCATTCAAGGCCGCTGCCGCAGGTGCAGACTGGGGCAAAAGCTTCTACCAGATTTTGACCAACGAGCCAGACAAAGACGCCTGGCCCATCACTGGCGCAACGTTTATCCTCATGCACAAGGCACAGGACAAGCCTGCCCAGGCAGCAGCTTCACTGAAGTTTTTTGAATGGGCTTATAAAAACGGCGACAAAACTGCGGACGATCTGGACTATGTTCCAATGCCTGTCAACGTCAAAGGCATCATCGAAAAATCGTGGGGCGATATCAAGGACACATCGGGTAAATCTGTTGCCTTTAAATAAAACAGCCCTGTGTTGTTTACTTGAATAGCAAGAGGTTACAAGTGTCTTCAACACTGCCCGCAAATGGCGCTGCCTTTGACTCTGTGTCTGAATCAGCCAGTCGAAATATGATCAATCCTCCTCCGGGTCATGCTGTTCGCAGAGGCCCCCTTGCAGACAAGGTGTTCGGCTGGCTGGCGCAAGGGGCCGCCTGGCTCACACTGCTGCTTTTGTTTGGTATTTTGCTGTCCCTGGTATTGGGTGCATGGCCGGCTATCAGCAAGTACGGGTTGGGGTTTCTGACCAGCACCACATGGGACCCGGTCAAGGATGAGTATGGTGGACTGGTGATGATTTATGGCACGCTGGCCACATCGCTGATTGCCTTGATCATTGCTGTTCCGGTCAGTTTTGGTATTGCGCTCTTTCTGACTGAACTCTCGCCCGCCTGGTTGAAAAGACCGTTGGGTACAGCTATTGAGTTGTTGGCGGCAGTACCCTCGATTGTGTACGGCATGTGGGGCTTGCTGGTGTTCGGTCCGGTGCTGGCGACTTACGTCCAGCAGCCTTTGCAAAAAGCATTTGGCGAAACGCCTTACCTCGGTACCCTGTTTTCAGGTCCTCCGGTAGGTATCGGCATTTTGTCGGCAGGCATTATTCTGGCGATCATGATCATTCCGTTCATTGCCTCGGTGATGCGTGATGTGTTTGATGTCACACCGGTGCTGCTCAAAGAGTCAGCTTATGCACTTGGCTCGACCACCTGGGAAGTGGTTTACAAGGTTGTCCTGCCTTACACAAAAGCAGGCGTGGTGGGTGGAATCATGCTGGGTCTTGGACGTGCCCTGGGTGAAACGATGGCCATCACGTTTGTCATTGGCAACTTCAACCAGCTCGATTCATTAAGCCTTTTTCAGGCAGCCAACAGCATCACCTCTGCGCTGGCCAATGAATTTGCTGAAGCGGCTCCGGGCTTGCATCAGGCGGCCCTGATTTACCTGGGTCTGGTTCTTTTCTTCATCACGTTTGTGGTGCTTGCGCTGTCAAAGTGGATGCTGGCACAGCTCAGCAAGAGCGAAGGAGTCAAAACATGAGCGCCGCCATGATGAACGCACGACTGGCCAAATTTGCCCGGCGCAAGCTGGTCAACAAAGTTGCTCTGGTCTTGTCACTGGCCGCCATGCTGTTCGGGCTTTTCTGGTTGTTCTGGATTCTGTTCGAGACCATTCGGCTTGGCCTGGGCGGCATCAGTCTGAGTATCTTCACGCAAATGACGCCTGCACCTAACGATGAAGGCGGCCTGGCAAATGCAATTTATGGCTCGTTCTTCATGGTGGTGCTGGCAACTTTTGTAGGTACACCGATTGGCATCATGGCAGGCATCTATCTTGCAGAATACAACGTCAAAGGATGGCTGGCGACGATCACCCGGTTTGTGAACGATATCTTGCTGTCTGCGCCGTCGATTGTCATCGGACTTTTTGTCTATGCGGTCGTGGTGTCACAGTTCAAGTCCTTTTCAGGCTGGGCTGGCGTCATGGCTCTGGCTTTGATCGTGATTCCGGTGGTGATCAGAACGACGGAGAACATGCTGCAGCTGGTCCCGGCTGCCTTGCGTGAAGCCGCTTATGCGCTGGGAGCACCGAAGTGGAAAGTGATCACGTCCATCACACTCAAAGCCGCCAGGGCAGGCGTTGTAACAGGTGTTCTCCTCGCAGTGGCCCGGATTGCAGGCGAGACCGCACCGCTGCTTTTTACAGCACTGAACAACCAGTTCTGGACAGCGGATTTGAGTCAACCCATGGCCAGCTTGCCAGTGACGATTTTCAAGTTTGCCATGAGTCCGTATGAGAACTGGCAGAAACTGGCCTGGGCTGGCGTGTTCCTGATCACGGTAGCGGTGCTGGGGCTGAATATTCTCGCGCGCGTTTTGACACGCAATAAAAACTGATTTGAATCAGGTATTTTCATTGGAAAGTTACAAATGCAGGCAACACTGAGTCAAGTATTGGCACCGAAAATTTCTGTCAAGAACCTCGATTTTTTCTATGGCAAATTTCACGCATTGAAAAATATCAATCTGGACATCCCAGAGAAAAAAGTCACTGCTTTTATCGGCCCCTCGGGCTGTGGAAAATCAACCCTGCTACGGATTTTCAACCGCATGTACGCGCTCTACCCAGAGCAGCGGGCAGCAGGCACGGTCATGTTTGAAGGTGAAAATCTGTTGACATCCAAAAAAGATGTGGCCTTGATCCGCGCAAAAGTGGGCATGGTTTTCCAGAAACCCACGCCCTTTCCGATGTCGATTTATGACAATATTTCTTTCGGCGTGAAATTGTTTGAGAACCTCAGCCGGTCAGACATGGACGAACGTGTTGAATGGGCGTTGCGCAAAGCTGCATTGTGGGGTGAGGTCAAAGACAAGCTGAACCAGAGTGGCTCCAGCCTGTCGGGTGGCCAGCAGCAGCGCTTGTGCATTGCCCGTGGCATTGCCATCAAGCCCGAAGTGCTTCTACTGGACGAGCCGTGTTCGGCACTGGACCCGATCTCGACCGCAAAGGTCGAAGAGTTGATTACAGAGCTGAAGAACGATTACACCGTTGTCATCGTGACTCACAACATGCAGCAAGCCGCGCGCTGCAGCGACTTCACGGCCTACATGTATCTGGGTGATCTGGTCGAGTTTGGGGTGACTGAAGATATCTTTTTCAAGCCCAAGCGCAAAGAGACCGAAGACTACATCACGGGCCGTTTCGGCTGATCCTTGACCACGCGAGGCAGCCTCTGAAAGCTGCCCTCAATTGATTTGAAAGAACAACATGCCCGATAAACACTTGTCCACACAGTTCGACAGCGAACTCAATGGCGTGTCCTCACGCGTGATGGAGCTGGGCGGCCTGGTGGAGTCCCAGATTCGCCTGGCCATTTATGCACTGTCCCAGTTCAGTGTCGAAAGCGCCAGCCAGGTGATCGAGACTGAAGCCCGGGTCAACATGATGGAAGTCGATATTGACCGCGAGCTGTCCTCCATCATTGCGCGGCGTCAGCCAACTGCACGCGACCTGCGCTTGCTGATTGCCATTTCCAAGACCACCGCCAACCTTGAAAGAGCGGGAGACGAGGCCACAAAAATTGCCCGTATGGTCAAGTCCATCATTCAAAGTGGTTCGGCCCGTGCATTGCCTTCATCGGATTTGCGTGTGGCCGCAGAGCTTGCCAGCGGCTTGCTGCGCAAGGCGCTGGACGCCTTTGCCCGGCTGGATACGGTTGCGGCGGTGTCAATTCTGAAAGAAGACGACCCGATCGATCAGGAGTTTGACGGCTTTGTACGCAAGCTGATCACCTACCTGATGGAAGACCCGCGCACCATCTCGCCCAGCCTGGACTTGCTGTTTGTGGCCAAGGCCATTGAGCGCGTGGGTGACCATGCCAAGAACATAGCCGAGTTCATTATTTATGTGGTCAAAGGTGCTGATGTACGGCACACATCCATGGACCAGGTTGAGTCTGCAGTCAAGTAAATTTTTCAATGAAACACCTCCCGCGTATTCTGGTGGTCGAAGACGAACCGGCCATTGCCGAGCTGATTGCTGTCAATTTGCGGCATGGCGGTTTTGAGCCTGTGGTGGCGCAAGACAGCGTGACCGCCCAGCGCGAGCTGGACGCCATTCTGCCCGATGCAATTTTGCTGGACTGGATGCTGCCTGGCCAAAGCGGCATTGCCCTGGCCCGGCACTGGCGAAAGCAGGCGCGCACAAAAAGCATTCCTATTTTGATGTTGACAGCGCGTGGCGACGAGCCAGACAAGATAGCCGGGCTGGACGCGGGTGCCGACGACTACATCACCAAGCCGTTTTCAACGCAGGAGTTGCTGGCCCGTATTCGTGCAGTGCTTCGCAGGCGGGCGCCCGAATCTAGCAACGACTGTGTGACGATTGGTGCGCTGGTGCTTGACGCAGCCACCTACCGCATCAGCTACCAGATGCAGGAGCTCAAGCTGGGCCCCACAGAGTTCAAGCTGCTGCACTACCTGATGAAGCACGCCGAACGGGTTCACAGCCGCAGCACCCTGCTCGACAAGGTGTGGGGCGACCATGTGTTCATTGAAGAGCGCACGGTGGATGTGCATATCAAGCGGCTGCGTGAAGCGCTGGGTGCAGCCGGGGCCATGGTGGAGACGGTGCGCGGCGCAGGTTACCGGCTGACAGCGCTCAAAGCGTCGGGTGCATCACCGGCAGCTTCCGGCGCATGATCAATCGCTGGCTGGTGTTTTTTACCTGCCTGTTTGCAGGGGGAGGGTTGGGCTGGTGGTCTGCCTCCCGCCACGGTACGGCGGCAGGTCTGCTGGCAGGCGCAGTGGTTTGGCTGGCCATGGACAGTTTTTATGTGTCAAGGCTGCTGCGCTGGCTGCGAAGCGAGCAAAACAGCGACTTGCCTTCAGCCACTTCCCAGCCCTTGCAGCGGATGCCAGGTGTTTGGGGTGAAACCGCTGACCGGGTTCGCAGGCTGCTGAAAGACCGTGACCACCAGTACAGGGAAAGTCAGGCCCGGCTTGACGAGTTTTTAGCGGCCATACAGGCTTCGCCCAGCGGTGTGGTGCTGCTCGATGCGCAGGGCCGAATCGAGTGGTGCAACCAGATGGCCAGCCAGCATTTCGGTTTTGACGCACAGCGTGACATGCTCCAGCACATCGCCAACCTGGTGCGGGAACCGGCTTTCAATGCCTACATGTCAGCCAGTGACTTCTCGCATGACGTGGTGATTCCGGGCAGTGCCAGCACACCAGCGCGGCCTGTCAAGCTGTCGGTCCATGTACATGCCTACGGTCAAAACCGCAAGCTGCTGCTGTCGCGTGACATCACGGCTGTGGAGCTGGCCGAAGCCATGCGGCGGGACTTTGTGGCCAACGTGTCGCATGAAATCCGCACGCCACTGACGGTTTTGTCCGGTTTTATCGAGACCCTGCAGACGCTGCCGCTCAAGCCGCCAGAACGCACCCGCTTTCTGGCGCTGATGGCGCAGCAGTCGCACCGCATGCAAACCCTGGTCAATGACCTGCTGACCTTGTCACGGCTGGAGGGCAGCCCTTTGCCCGGCAGCAATGAATGGATGACGACCCGCGCGCTGCTGGCGCAATGCGAACAGGATGCCCGTGGGCTGTCAGCCGCCCTGGCACCGCACGGACACCGCATTGAGTTTGACAACGGCCCTGCGTGCGAGTTGGCAGGTGTGCAAAACGAGGTGTACAGCGCCATGTCGAATCTGGTGACCAACGCCATACGCTACACCCTTGATAACGGTTCGGTACGCGTGAGCTGGAAGGTGTTGCAGGACGGGCGCGGAGAGTTCATGGTCAAAGACAGTGGCCCAGGTATTGCACCCGAACATTTGCCGCGTCTGACCGAACGGTTCTACCGCATCGACCGCAGCCGTTCCCGTGAAACCGGCGGTACGGGCTTGGGGTTGGCGATTGTCAAGCATGTGGCACAGCGGCACGCTGCACAGTTGCACATTCAGAGCCAGCTGGGGCAGGGCTCGTGCTTTTCCATCCTCTTTCCGGCCACGCGTATCAGGCGACTTTCAAAGGCAGATTCACCAGCAAGCTTTGACGCACTGCCCGCCACAACAATGCCAGAAAACTGACAGCGACCAAACTGATGGCCAGGGTGCTGGCGGCCCAGAAACTGCTGGCCGACTGGGTTGCAGCACGACCCGCGAGGCCAGCGTAAGTCAGCTGGTAGCCGCCGTACAAACCCAGGCCCCAGAGCAACACGCCGTACAGCAACAGCGGCATGAGGGTGATGCGGTAGCAGCGCAGCAAAAACGCGCACAGGGACTGCATGGCGTCGGCCATGTGATAAAAAGCCACCCATGACAGCAGGGCAGCACCCATGGCGACGATGGCAGGGCTGGCCGAGTACAGACTGGCCAGCCACTGGTTTGCTATTGAAACCATAGCTGCCAGCGCAATAGATACAAGGGCTGTGAGCTTTATTCCTAAAATAACCACCTGTTTGGCATTGTCGGGCCGACCCGCACCCAGCCAGAACGACACCCGGGCACTGCAGGCAATGGCCATGGACAGCGGCATCATGTACAGCACCGCCGCAGCGCTGGCGGCGATCTGGTGACTCGCAGAAGCCACTGTGCCCAGCCGGGCGATAAACAGTGCCATCAGCGTGAACGACGTGACCTCCACCATGTACGCCAGCCCGCCTGGGATACCCAGCCGTGCAAAGTCGCTGATCTGGCCCCAATCGGGCCGCTCGATATGTCGCCAGATATGAAAAGGCTTGTACAAGGCTTGCGTGCGCAGCATCAGCACCGTCAGCCCCAGCAGCAGGTAATTGACCACCAGCGTGGCCCACGCACAGCCTACAGCGCCCAGCGGCTCGATACCGCCACCGCCTGCCACCAGCCAGACCGACAACGGGATTTTGACCATGAGCGCGCCTACCTGCAGCAGCGTGACCAGCAGCGGTTTGCCCAGGGACTGGTTGAAGGTGCTGTACACCCTGAACAGCAGCGACGGTGCGAACGCAAAGGCCAGCACCGTCAGATAACGCTGCACTTCGCCCAGCATCAGTTCGGGCACCTGCGCCCAACGCAGCAGCGGGCCTGGAAACAGCAGGGCGGCCATGCCCACCACGGTAATCAGGGCGCACAGATACAGGCTTTGCCGCAGCGATTGCCCGGCCTCCTCATGCCTGCCTGCACCATGCATTTCAGCCCAGATCGGCAGCAGCGCCTGCACAATGCCGATCAGCCCGACATAAACGCTGATGTAAAGCGCCGAGCCGACCGACAAAGCTGCCAGCGCATTGTCACTGTAACGCCCGGCAATCACCGTATCAGCCACGCCAAAAGCCATCACAGCGAGCTGGCCCACCAGCACACTGCCCGCGTGCTGGCTGATCACCTTGAATTCACTCACCTGGCGGGGCCTGGGTATCGGACTGCCCGGGCGCTGTCGATGGCGCGTTCTGGCTGACCCGTTTGAACAGCAGGACGTTTTCATTTTTATCGGTCGGGCGGCTGACTTTGGCCTGAAAAGCCCAGTCTGGCAGATTGACCGCCTGGCCCAGCCGGTCTTGTGCGTTGGCATCTACAACCAGGTAGGCGCATACCGCACGAGGCTGTGCCTGGCGCAGCGCAAGCCGGCCGTGGTACTGCAGGCCGGCTGCATGCGCGCTGCTGATGCCGTAGATTTCAACGCACGATTTTTTATCCACCATGCTGGCAATTTGCCGCGACATCGGCGCGTAGCTGCGCGCGTAATCCAGCAGGGGCAGCCACAGCGTCATCAACAGCAGCCAGCACAGGGTCGCGCCTGCTGCAGGCAACACGAGTGACTTCCAGACAGCCGCCCGGTGCGCACCCGCCCGCCAATGCACCAGGCCCGCCCAGGCCAGCGTGGCACAGGCTGCAGCCAGAAAAGCGACCCACGAAAAGCTCGGCTCAAAGCCCGGTGCCAGTCGCGCCACATTGGCCGCTGGCTGGCGCGGCACCCCGGTTTGCATGGCAATCCACACCACCCAGATGACGAGTGCGCAGCCGGTAAAGAAAAGCAGCGTGAACCAGTCCACCAGCGAGGCCACGCTGCGCTTGAGTGTGGGCAGGGCAAAGGCGGCCAGGGCGGCCAGGGCAGGCAGGCCCAGCAGCAGGCTGCGGTCAGATGCGGCCGTGCTCAAGGTAGCCGCCACGGCCATGGCGGCAAACCACAGCGGCAGAGCGACGTGGCGGCTGGCCAGTTGCCCGCGCCAGCGCCAGAGCGTCCACAGCGCCAGCGGCCACGCCGGCCAGGTGAACCAGAGCAGCAAACGCCCCAGCTTGCGCCAGCTGTCCCAGGCGGGCTGACCGTCTGCACCCGGCAAATGTATGCGCCAGCGCCACAGGTCCAGCCCATAGGCCAGCAGGCCAACCAGCACCGTGGTGACCATGATCAGCAAGGCCCATTGTTTGGATTGCTGTCGGCTACTGACCTGCGCTTCGCCGTAATGCGAGTTCTGGCGGGCTGTATTGCCCCAGCGCATGTGTGCCCACTCGACCCCCGCGCCGCCCAGTCCCAGCAGTACAGCCAGTGTGGGTGCGCCGCTCAGCGCCAGCCCTGCGAGACCGGTCAGTAGCACCAGTGTCGGCCCGATGATCTGGGTAGCCCGGCGGTACGGGCTGGCTGCCATGGCATAAAACACCAGCGCCGTGAACCCCAGCTGGGCCAGTGCCGGCGTGGTTTCATGCGAGAGCTGCGCCAGACCCAGGCAGGCGATCAGCGCCAGCACACCTGCATCGGCGATGGCACGCGCATAGTCCACCGGGCTGGCTTCTCCGCCAAAGGCAAACGCAACCGGCTGGGCTTGCGGGCTGCGAGCTAGGTAATAGACCGCATACCAGGTCGATACCAGGCTCAGCACCAGCAGCAACATAAAAGGCACACGCACCGCAAAAGCCGGGTCGAGAAAAGGCATGCCCTGAATAGCCAGCGCACCCAGCCAGTAAGGCACCAGTGCGTCGAACCCGGTGGCTTGCCCCAGCAGTTGGGGGGCCAGCCAGTTCGCTGCGCCGGAGGTGAGCTCGCGCATCACACCAAAGGCGGCGAGGTCTTCGTTTTTCCAGGGCGCACGGCCAAAAAACCCGGGCAACACATAAGCCAGGCAAAACAGCAGCAGGGCCAGCCTTGGCAGGCGGCGCACGGCAGACTGGGCAATGATGGCGGGTGAAGGCTTGTTCAAGGCGGTGCGGCGTTCAGGTAGGCGGCGGGCGGGTTTTCAGTCAAGGCAGGCGCAGAAATCCACTGCGTCAGCCGAAAAAAAAGCAGCCTGAAATTCAGACTGCTTTTTGTGGAAGGGTAAAAAGCGTGACCGCCTGGTTTTACCCAATCCCGATAAAAATCGCTAGGCTTATTCAGCGGCAGAAGCTTCAGGCTCGGCTGTTTTTGCAGCAGTTTTGCCAAAACGGTTGCGAAAACGCTCGACGCGGCCACCCATGTTATCGACAGATTTCTGTGTGCCGGTATAGAACGGATGTGACTCGCTGGAGGTGTCCAGCTTGTACAAAGGCAATTCGCGACCGTCGTCCATTTTCACCATTTCTTTGGTGTTCACGCAGGAGCGAGTGACGAACTTGAAGTTGTTGGACAAGTCCATAAAACAGACTTCGCGGTAGTTGGGGTGAATGCCGTCTTTCATTTCTCAATCCTTGTTTGGCGCTTGCACATGGCTTGCACATCGCTTGCATGTGGCTTGCGCGTCGTTTCGGCAGCCACTCAAAACCGTTCTGAGCACTTTCCGTGAAGCCTTGGAGTATAGCCCGGTTTCAGGGCAGCCAAGGCGGGGGCCTTCAACGCAGAGGCGCAGAGTCTCGCAGAGGGCCGCAGAGTAAAAATAATTACTTGTCTTCTCTGCGAAGCTCTGCGTTCTCTGCGTTGAAACGCCCCGAGTCTTATCCGCCGCGCCGCATCATGTCGAAGAATTCGTGGTTGTTTTTGGTGGCCTTCATGTTTTTGAGCATCAGCTCCATGGACTCGATTTCGTCCATGTTGTACATGAACTGGCGCAAAATACGCGACTTTTGCAGAATCTCGGGGGCCAGCAGCAGCTCTTCCTTGCGGGTGCCGCTGCGGTTCAGGTGAATCGCCGGAAACACACGCTTTTCATACAGGCGGCGGTCCAGGTGAATTTCGCAGTTGCCGGTACCCTTGAATTCTTCAAAAATCACCTCGTCCATGCGACTGCCGGTATCGACCAGCGCGGTGCCGATGATGGTCAGGCTGCCGCCTTCTTCAATCTTGCGGGCCGCGCCAAAAAAGCGTTTCGGGCGCTGCAAAGCATTTGCATCGACACCGCCAGTCAATACTTTGCCAGACGAGGGCAACACGTTGTTGTACGCCCGCGCCAGGCGCGTGATCGAGTCCAGCAAAATCACCACGTCCTTGCCGAGTTCAACCAGGCGCTTGGCACGCTCTATCACCATTTCAGCGACGTGTACGTGGCGCGCTGCGGGCTCGTCAAATGTCGATGAAATCACCTCGCCACGCACGCTGCGCTGCATTTCGGTGACCTCTTCCGGGCGCTCATCAACCAGCAGCACCATCATCACCACATCGGGGTAATTGGCCGTGATCGCGTGGGCAATGTGCTGCATCATCACGGTCTTGCCGGATTTTGGCGGTGCCACCAGCAGGGCGCGCTGGCCTTTGCCGATGGGCGCGATGATGTCAATGATGCGGCTGGTCAGGTTTTCTTCACCCTTGATGTCACGCTCTAACTTGAACTGCTCGCGCGGGAACAGCGGCGTCAGGTTCTCGAACATCACCTTGTGCTTGTTGTCTTCGGGCGGGCCGTCATTGATCTTGTCGAGCTTGTTCAGCGCAAAGTAGCGCTCGCCGTCCTTGGGGGTGCGGACTTCGCCTTCAATCATGTCGCCGGTGTGCAGGTTAAAGCGGCGAATCTGGCTCGGGCTGATGTAGATGTCGTCGGTACTGGCGGTGTAGCTGGAGTCCGGCGCACGCAAAAAACCAAAACCGTCAGGCAGCACTTCCAGCACGCCATCGGCGACGATGGTTTCCCCTGTTTTCGAGCGTTTTTTAATGATCGCAAACATCAGCTCCTGCTTGCGCATGCGGCCAAGGTTTTCAATCTCAAGGGCCTCGGCCTGCTTGAGGACTTCAGACACATGCAGTGCCTTGAGTTCGTTTAAATGCATGGGAATACCTGATTGGAAAGGGAAGTGGGTGCAAGAACGGCGTGAGATGCGTGAAGTGCGTCAGCTGCAACAAGAAGACGCCTCATGGCGTTTATTTTCAATAAAGCGGGGAATTGGGTTGGGGGGTTGAAAGCCAGAGCGGGCAGGCATTCCAGACCGGGGTGTTCGGCCAAGCAGGCAATGACCAGCTTGTGAACGATTTTGATTATGACAGGAAAACAGCTGATCAAAAAGCATGTGCCAGCTATGAATCTGAAGCTGTGGCGCTACAGGGCAGCTGCGTTGGATTTTGCGGTGGCCCCTGGGGTGCAAGCAGAGCCCACACCCCAGGCGCCTTTGACATCAAACCAGTTGCTGGTCGATGAACGCGGTGAGTTGCGATTTGCTCATGGCACCGACTTTGGTGGCCGCCAGCACGCCGTCCTTGAAAATCATCAGCGTCGGAATGCCGCGAATGCCGAATTTGGCGGGAATATCGCGGTTTTCATCGACATTCATCTTGGCAATCTGCAGTTTGCCTGCGTAGCTGGTGGCGACTTCGTCAAGAATCGGGGCAATCATCTTGCAGGGGCCGCACCATTCGGCCCAGTAGTCCACCAGCACGGGCTGGGTTGACTTGAGCACGTCGGCTTCAAACGTGGCATCGGTGGTATGTTTAATCAGTTCGCTGGCCATCACGGCTCCTTTGAAGGGGTTGCAAAATTCGACTGGAAAATCTCATGTATTTTGTCAGAAACCAAGCGCTTGGCCGGGGATGTGTGCCTCTGGCCGCGTTGAATCCACTATGACACCGATAGCCAGGCTGTCTGACAGCCCTGTATTGCAAGCCCTGCCCGTGGGAAATAAGGCCCACATGGCTGAACAGAACTGGCATGTGGTTATGGGGCAACTGGCCCAGGCCATGGCGGCGCAGGGCGTTCACCCTTCGCGCGTGATGGTGCTGGTGCCGTATGCCCAGCTGATGCAGCAGGCACGCAGCGCGTGGGCTGCTTTTACGGCCAGCACGGGGGCGCAGGCCGCTTTCACACCGCGTTTTGAAACCACCATGAACTGGGCGGCCAGCATTGCCATGACCGCTGGCCCTGCGGTTGCTGGCGATGACATCGCCCAGGACATCGCCGTTGACATACTGACTGCTGCCAGCCTCTTGGCGCGGGCCGGGCTGGCCGCGCAACAGCACACGCTGGCGGGCCGTCTGGTAGAGGCCGCATGGTCGCTCAGCCGCTTCGCCGCAGCGCAAGCGCCCGAGCAGCGCCTGGCCTGGGGCATGGCGCTGGCCGAGGCACTGGGCGTGGGGCTGGAGTCCCCGGCGCTGGCGCTGGAGCTGGCACTGGCGCGCATTGCTTTGGTGTGGGCGGCGGCTTCGACGTACCCCACGGACGTGCTGTTTTCAGCGCAGGCCGATCTGCTGGTGGTGCTGGAAGGGTTTCAGTCCGAGCCGCTTGCCAATGCACTGGCAGCGCAGTTTGACGAGCGTGCGCTGTCGCTTGCGCTGGTGCCAGCCGAATCACCTGATGACGCACCTGCCCCGCCAGCCCTGCACAACGCGGTCGATGCCGAGGACGAGGCCCAGCGTGCTGCCGCCTGCGTGCTTGCGCACCTGGCAGCGGGCCGTAGCCCGGTTGCTCTGGTGGCACAAGACCGCGTTCTCACACGCCGCATTCGGGGCATGTTGGCCGAACGCGGCGTGGCCCTGCGGGACGAAACCGGCTGGACGCTGTCCACCACCCGCGCCGCCGCCAGCCTGATGGGCCTGCTGCGCGCCTTGCCGTGGGACGCGACCACCGATACCGTGCTCGACTGGCTTAAAAACGCCCCCGCCTTTGACGCTTCTGGCGTGACACGGGCCGAGGTGGCACTCAGGAAAACCGGGGTGCGTTTTTGGCGCGCGCGGCCCACCACACAGCCAGACATCGCCGCTGTTGCAGCGCAGGCAGAGCCGCTTCGCAGTGAACTGCAGCGCACCCGCCCGCTGGGGCACTGGCTGCGCGATGTGCGTGCCGCCCTGCAGAAGGCAGGCCAGTGGCCGGGCCTGGTGCGCGACATCGCCGGTACAGCGCTGCTGGAGGCACTGCACCTGCAGGAAAGCAGCGCGCTGGTGCCGCAGATAGCCATTCCCCTGTCGATGCGCATGAGCCTGCAAGACTTCACCAGCTGGGTCAACCAGGCGCTGGAGTCCGCCAGCTTCACCCCCGTGCATCCGCCCCAGGCGCAGGTGGTGATTTTGCCGCTCAGCCAACTGCTGGGCCGCCCGATGCAGGCCGTGGTGATGCCGGGCTGTGATGAGGTCCGGCTGGCCGTGTCGCCCGAGCCACCCGGCCTGTGGACACCCGCGCAGCGCGAGCTGCTGGGTTTGCCGTCACGCGCTGCGCTGGCTACTGCAGCGCGCACCGCCTGGAACTATCTGCTGTGCATGCCGCACGTTGACCTGCTATGGCGCGTCAGTGAGGGCGGTGAGCGCCTGATGCCCAGCGGTTTTGTACAAGAGCTCCTGCTGACCCACAAGAGCGCGATGGCACCGGACCCGCGCATACAACGTCAATGCACGGTGCAATCCACGCCACGGCCTTTGCCCACGGGCCAGACACTGCCGGTGGCGCGTCTGTCAGCCAGTGCCTACGAGGATTTGCGCCGCTGCCCCTACCGCTTTTTTGCGCTGCGCCAGCTCAAGTTGCAGGAGGCGGACGAGCTTGAAAGCGAGCTAGGCAAGCGCGACTTTGGCAACTGGCTGCACACGCTGCTGCACCACTTCCATGAAGCATTAAAAGCGGCTCCCGGGCAGGATTTATCAGCGCGGGTAGCTATGATTAACATAGCAGCCGAGCAGGCCAGTACCGAGCTGGGTCTAAGTGACAGCGAGTTCCTGCCATTTGCCGCTATCTGGCCACGCGTGCGCAGCGGCTACCTGCAATGGCTGGACAAGCATGAAGCCAGCGGCGCACAGTTTGAAGAAGGCGAAGTCTGGAAAGACATGCCGCTGGGGACGGTGACGTTGATTGGCAAACTCGACCGCATTGACCAGCTGCCCGACGGCAGCCACCTGGTGATGGACTACAAGACCGAAGCCCCGTCCACCACGGCAGGCCGCATCAAAAACGCCCATGAAGACACCCAGCTGGCCTTTTATGCCGCCCTGCTGACTGACGACACCCTGGCCGCAGCGTATGTGAACCTGGGCGAAAAAGAGGCCACCAAAACTTACGAGCAGACCGAGATTGTCGATCTGCGTGACGCGCTGATCCAGAGCATCCTGAGCGACATGGCGCGGATTGCTAAAGGTACGCCACTGCCCGCGCTGGGTGAGGGAAAAGCCTGCGATTTTTGTGCAGCGCGTGGTTTATGCAGAAAGGATTTCTGGACTGTATGACAGCTGCTTACACCCACAACGGCCAGCCGACCTCCGCTGAGGCCTTCTACGCCATCGCCTGCAACCCGCGCCGAAGCGTGGCGGTGGAAGCTTGCGCAGGCGCCGGTAAAACCTGGATGCTGGTCTCGCGCATGTTGCGGGCGCTGCTTGAAGGCGACGGCCAGGGCGGTGAGGTGCTGCCGCATGAGATTCTGGCGATCACGTTCACCAAAAAAGCCGCAGGCGAGATGCGTGAACGCCTGTACGAGTGGCTGGCGCAGTTTGCCCATGCCGATGACGAGACCTTGCGACGCGAGTTGCTGATGCGCGGTGTGGATGCGCGCCTGCTGGACCGAAATTTTGATAAAAACAGCCCGCAGCCCACGAAAGACATGCGCACTCTGCTATCAAATTTATACCGGCGCGTTCTTGCCAATGGCCGTCCGGTGCAGATCAGAACCTTTCACAGCTGGTTTGCCGCCTTGCTGCGCAGCGCGCCGATGGTGACACTGCAGCAGCTGGGCCTGCCGCTGAACTACGAACTACTGGAAGACGATGGTCCGGCCAAGGCGCTGGTCTGGCGGCGGTTTTATGCCGCGCTGGTCAATGACGCTGCGCTGAAAGCTGATTTTGAAGTGGTGGTCATGGCGCATGGCCGTTTTCAGGCGGGCAAGGCGCTGGAGGGCGCGCTCGACAAGCGCACCGAGTTTGTGCTGGCCGACGAGGCCGGCGTGGTCGATGGCTCGGTGCAGCACTTTGGCGTGCAGTTTGCCGAATTTGCGGGATTAAGCCACCCGGATGAGCTGCTCAGTGCCGACCCGGCAGTCGCCCGCCTGTTCATGGACGCGGCTGGCGCACTAGGCCGGGCAACAGCCCCCACGTTTTCAGCCAAAGGCGCTGAGCTTGAACAAGCCTTGAGCGCAGGCGACGTTGCCGGTGTGCTGGCCGCCTTGCTGACGGACAAAGGCACCGCCCGCAAGTTTGGCGAAAAAATCATCGGTATTGCCACCGTGCGCGAAGCGCAAGACGTGGCGCTGCGCCTGCTTGAAGCCCGCGTGCAATGCGATGCCTGGGATTACCAGCAGCGCATGGCCCGACTGGCCAGAGTGCTGCTGGCCGAGTTCAAGGCCTTGAAACGTGAACGCGGCTGGGTCGATATGAATGACGTGGAGCGCGCCGCGCAAGTCATGCTCGGTGACGAGGTGCTGTCCGGCTGGGTGCAGGAACGGCTGGACGCGCGCATCCGCCACCTGATGATTGACGAGTTTCAGGACACCAACCCGCTGCAGTGGCAGGCACTGTACGCCTGGCTCAGTGGCTACGTGGGCGCAGGCAAGGCACCCAGCGTGTTCATTGTGGGTGACCCCAAACAGAGCATTTACCGCTTTCGCCGGGCCGAACCGCAGGTGTTTATCGCCGCGCAGGCATTTGTGCGGGACGGCCTGGGCGGTGACCTGCTGGCCTGCGACCACACCCGGCGCAACAGCGAAGCCGTGATCAGCACCGTCAACGCCGTGATGCAGGCCGCGCAGGCCAATGACGGCTACGATGGCTTTCGGGCGCACAGCAGCGCCTCGCCAGACCAGGGCTGTGTGGTGCGGTTGCCGCCTGTCTTGCGTGATGCAAATGCAAATGCAGATGCAGACAGCTCTGCAGACGCTTTGACCGAAGCGCCCTGGCGCGACAGCTTGACCACCCCGCGCGAGCTGCCCGAGGAAACCTTGCGCACCCTTGAAGCGCGTCAGGCTGCCACCTGGATTGCCAGTCAAATCGCCAGCGGCGTGCGCCCGTCTCAAGTGATGGTGTTGTCGCGCAAGCGTGCGGGCCTGATGCCGCTGCAGGACGCGCTTCGCACCCTGAACATCCCGGCCCAGATTGGTGAAAAAACCGAGCTGATTGACTGCTGCGAAGTGCTTGACATGGTGGCGCTGCTGGACGTGCTGGTCTCGCCGCAGCACGATTTGTCGCTGGCCAGAGCGCTGCGCTCGCCCTTGTTTGGTTTCAGTGACGATGCACTGGTGCAGCTGGCCCTGGCCAGACAAGGCGTTGCGGCTGTCCCCGGTGTCCCCGGTGTCCCCGATGAGCCAGACACTTTGAAGCCCTCATGGTTTGAAGTGCTACAAAAATCAGAGTTGCAGGCCCCCGTATTTTCTGTTGCAGCAGCCGTTTTGATCAAATACAAGGGGTGGATCGATACCCTGCCGCCGCATGATGCGCTGCAGGCGATCTACCACGACGGCGATGTGCTGGCGCGTTTTGCAGCGGCTGCACCCGCTGCGTCAAGGGGCACGGTGCTGGCCAATTTGCGGGCGCTGCTGGGTGCAGCCCTGCAGCTCGACGGTGGCCGCTACGCCACGCCCTATGCCTTTGTACGGGCTTTGAAGGCTGGCGGCTTGCAGGCCCCGGCGGCAGTCAACCCGGATGCCGTGCGGCTGTTGACGATTCACGGTGCCAAAGGGCTGGAGGCCCATACGGTATTGCTGCTGGACACCGACACCCCTGAGCGCGCAGCAGACAGCATGAGCGTGCTCATCGACTGGCCGGGTGAGGCGGTTGGCCCGCAAAAATTCATCTTTCTGGTCAGTGAAAGCCACCCGCCAGCCTGCGCTCAGGCGTCCCTCGCCGCCGAGCAGCTGGCCCGCAAACGCGAAGAGCTCAACGCCCTGTATGTGGCCCTGACACGCGCCCGCCACACGCTGGCCATCTCGTCGGTGGTGCCGTTCAGACCCGCCCCCACCAGCTGGTGGCAACGCTTGCATGGCCTGGCCAGCGAGGAGCCTGTGCCCGTGGCTTTGTCGGCCATGCCCGCAGGTGACAGCCTGGATGCCGGTGTGTTTTGCCTGCCGGATTTGCCCGAACTGCCCGCCTGGGCGCGGCTCATCAGCGAGGCCACAAGCCCTGCTGATGAGGACGAAGATACCGTCCCTGCGCGCATCGGCAAGGCCATGCACCGCCTGCTGGAGCTGGACGCTTTGAGGGGTCTGGACTCGGTTGCAGACGCCATGGCAGCCCGGATCGCGCGCGAATTCAGCCTGACGCCCGAGCAAACCAGCGACGCTGTGGCCATGGCCAGCCGCATCCGCCAGGGCGACGCCGCGTGGGCATGGGATGCGGACGTGCTGGCCTGGCACGGTAACGAGGTCGAGCTGATGCACGCGGGCCAGACCCTGCGGCTTGACCGCCTGGTGCAGCGCAAAGACGCAGGCCATGCCGGTCACTGGTGGGTGCTTGACTACAAGTCCGCCAGCGAGCCGCAACGCCAGAGTGCGCTGGTGGCGCAAATGCAGGGCTATCGGGCAGCGCTACAGGCCATCTACCCCCGTGAAACGGTCAAAGCTGCTTTTTTGACGGCAGCGGGGACGGTTATCGAACTTGGCTAAAGCGGCTGCCCCCGGTTTGCAGGCGATGTACAGCAGCGCAGGCGAATTTCTGGGAGACTGGGCCCCTCGAATTTTGTAACCACTGAAGGATTTCCATGCTCAAACGTCTTGCAGTTTCACTGGCGGTGCTGGCAGCCAGCAGCGCACTGTTGGCGCAAACCCCCACGCCCACCGTGCGCCTGCGCGCCACGATTGAAAAAGTCGATGCCACCAGCATCACCGTCAGGGAGCGCAACGGCGAGGTCATCACCCTGGTGCGCCCCGCCGACATGGACGTGTCGGAGGTCTATGCGCTGGCGCTGGCGGATATCAAGCCGGGCAGCTACATCGGCACCGCTGCCATGCCGCAGGCGGACGGCACCCAGCTGGCCCTTGAAGTGCTGGTGTTCCCGGAAGCTGCACGCGGCGCAGGTGAGGGCCATCGCCCGTGGGATTTGCGCCCCGACAGCACCATGACCAATGCGACGGTAGCGGACCTGGCGGCAGCACCGGCGAGCGTGCCGGGTGGCCAGAAGCTGATACTCAAATACAAGGACGGTGAAAAAACCGTCATCGTGCCCCCAGGCGTGCCGGTGGTCAGCTTCAAGCCCGGCAAGATGGACGAGCAGGCGCTGGTGGTGCCCGGCGCCAGGGTGCTGATCACGGCACAGGAAAAAGACGGCAAACCCACCGCTCTGCGCATGGTGGTGGGCCGCAACGGGTTTGCACCGCCGATGTGACTGCGGTCGTGGCCTTGTCTGCTGGGGCGTCTGGGATAATCCAGACGCCTGCCGGACGGGCCTGAAGTCTGCCAACACGACAGATTTCAAGCCTTTTTACCTTGTAGCCCAGGTAACGCCTGCGCTGGCCGCTATTAAAAACGGAGCATGGTGAGTCCTGACCCCTGCTCGCACTGACGGAATTTCTTTTGACCACTACCGCTGATTTATCCCCAACCGTTCCCGCCCCTTCCCCACTGCGCATCGCTGTCATTGGCGGTGGTCCGGCGGGCCTGATGGCCGCTGAGGTCATCGCTGGCGCAGGCTCGGCATTCTCGGTGCAGGTGTATGACGCCATGCCCTCAGTGGGGCGCAAGTTTTTGCTGGCCGGCAAGGGCGGTCTGAACCTCACGCACGCCGAGCCTGCCGGGCCGTTCATGTCGCGTTATGGCGAACGCCGGGCGCGCGTCGAGCCCCTGCTGGCCGACTTTGGTGCGCTCCAGCTGCGCGCCTGGGCCGAGGCGCTGGGGGTGGAGACTTTCGTTGGCAGCACAGGCAGGGTGTTTCCCAAAGACATGAAGGCCGCGCCGCTGTTGAGGGCCTGGCTGCATCGCCTGCGCGGCTCGGGTGTGCAGTTTTTCATGCGCCACCGCTGGCTGGGCTGGACGGATGACGGAGTGCTGAGATTTTCAAGCCCGGCGGGTGAGGTGCAGGTCAAAGCTGACGCGGTGGTGCTGGCGCTGGGCGGCGGCAGCTGGGCGCGCCTGGGCTCTGACGGGGCCTGGGTGCCGCTGCTGGAGGCACGTGGGGTCAAGGTGATGCCCTTGCTGCCGTCGAACTGCGGCTTTGACGTGGCCACGACCCGGCCTGGCGTGGCTCCGGTCGAGACGCGCCGCGCGTTTTTGAGAGAACTGGTCGGCGCAGCTGAGCCGCAGCAACCGGGCTGGACAGACCATTTCAGCAGCCGCTTTGCCGGTCAGCCGTTCAAGTCCGTGGGCCTGAGCTTCACGGATTCGCAGGGCCACAGTTTCAGGCGTGTGGGTGAATTCATTGCAACCGCCACCGGTGTGGAAGGCAGCCTGATTTACGCAGCATCAAGCCTGCTGCGGGACGAAATCTCAGGCAAAGGCAGTGCCACCGTGCAGCTGGACCTGCTGCCACACAAGTCATTTGAAGACGTGCTGGTCGAGGTACGCCACCCGCGAGGCTCACGCTCGCTGTCCAGCCACTTGAAAAGCCGACTGAGCCTCGACGGTATCAAAGCCGCCATCCTGTACGAAATACTGGGCAAAGAGGCGATCAACGACCCCGTCAGACTAGCCCACGCCATCAAGGCCCTGCCATTGACGCTGGCAGCTACCCGCCCGATTGACGAGGCCATCAGCAGCGCAGGCGGTGTGCCGTTTGAGGCGCTGAGTGCCAGTCTGGCGCTGGCCTGGCCGGACAGCAGTGCCCCGCAAGCGGGTCGGCAAGCTGTTTTTTGTGCCGGTGAAATGCTCGACTGGGAGGCCCCCACGGGCGGCTACCTGCTGACCGCCTGCTTTGCCAGCGGGTCCGCGGCGGGGCACGGTGTGATCAGTCATTTTGGCTTGGATTTTGGCTTGGGCGGCAAGTAATGCATGGGCTACGCGCTATAAAAAAGGAAGCAGCCAGATGACACACATCCTGGTGATTGAAGACGACCCCACCCAGCGCATGCTGACGTCCGCTGTGCTGCGCAGTGCCGGCTATGAGGTCGCCGAGGCGGTGGACGGCATTGAAGGCCTTCGGATGGCCGTGCAGTCGGTGCCCGAACTGGTGGTGTGTGACGTGATGATGCCGGGCCTCAATGGCTACCAGGTGGTGGATGCGCTGAAAAAAGAAACCGAGCTGGCCACAGTGCCCGTCATTTTGCTGACCGCCATGTCAGACCGCTCGCATGTGCGGGCAGGCATGGTCGGCGGCGCGGATGACTATCTGCTCAAACCGTTCAGGGCCACTGAGCTGCGGCAGTCGGTCGCCGCACTGCTGGCCAAACGGGCGCTCCAGCAGGAGGCTTTTTTGCGCGTCTCCGAGTCAGACTTGAGTGTCGCCCTGCAGCAGCAAAAAGACACACTGTCCCAAAGTTACGAAAAACGCCTGTTGCAGGAACTGGACGCCCGCTGGACCGATCATGCCGACCAGAATGCGGATGTCTGCTTTGACAGCGCCACGCTGCTCTCGGTCAATATTTTCGACATGGTTCTGCGCTCCTTCGCGCCAAACTCACCTAAAGCACCTAAAGCACCTGAAGGCGGGGCCGGTGCAGCCATGCGGCGGATCTACGAGGCCGCCAGTGACTCGCTTTATCTGTTTGGTGCCAGACATCTGGTCGCCGCAGGTGGCAGTTTGCTGGCCGTTTTTCCTGTAAGTGATGAGTCCGGCCTGTTGAACCCTGCGGTACGTGCCGCACGTTCTGCCTTTGGTGTGCAAAAAATGATGGCGACGGTGATGGCTTCAATGAGGTCTGCAGGCACCGTGCCTCTGGCCGGGCTGCCCCCGCTGGCCATTGCGCTGCACAGCGGCGCGGTCCAGCTGATTCAGATCAGGGACGCCCTGCACGGCGGCGACACTCTGACGCTAGCCAGCGGGCAGGCTGTCGATACCCTGCAGGCCCTGAGCACCCAGACTCTGGCCAGCCAGTGGCCGGTGGTGGCTTCCCGAGCGCTGGTGGCGCAGCTGGGCGCTGCTGCCATCACCGGGCAAAGTTGCCCGTTGCCAGACCACGCTGCAGGGCTGGCGCTGGAGGCCATCGAGTTGCTGTCCGTGGCCGCGTCATGACAGCCCCCGTGGACGCTGGTACCCCAGGCGGGACCGCCATCGCCACAACCAGCGTGAGCGATGAGACCCGGCGGCGGGCACGGCTGCGCATGCTGGCCGTGCTGGACACCGAACCCGAGCCGATCTTTGATTCGCTGGCGCGTCTGGCCAGCACCCTTTGCGGCACACCGATTGCACTGGTCAGTCTGCTTGACGGCCAGCGCCAGTGGTTCAAGGCCAATGTCGGCTTGCCCGAAGTGGCAGAGACAGGCCAGAAGATGGCGTTTTGCGCACACGCTATCGAGAGCGATTCGCTGATGGAGGTGACTGACGCCCAGGCAGACCCGCGCTTTGCTGCCAACCCCCTGGTCACAGACGCGCCCAATATCCGCTTTTATGCCGGTGTACCGCTGGTGATGCCCGGCGGCGAGCGCATGGGAACGCTGTGTGTTCTGGACCGCGAAGTGCGCGAGCTCTCCGGCAGCCAGCGCCGGGTGTTGTGCGAGCTGGCCCAGGCGGTCACAGAGGCGCTGCTGCTGCGTGAGAAGGCCTGTTACCCCGAAATCACGGGTGACGAAGAGCGCTTCAGGGTCATCTCGGAAGCATCACCACAGGGCATTTTTCAGTCAGACCTGGCGGGCAGCTGCACCTATACCAACCCGCGCTGGCGTGAAATCTACCGCCTGGCGCCTGAGGACAGCCTGGGCCAGGCATGGCGCGAGCGGGTCCACCCTGAAGACCGGGAGGCGCTGGCAAGCCAGATCAGGCAACTTGCCAGAAGCACCGAAGCCATCGTCATCGAACACCGTCTGTTGCACCCTGACGGCGAAGTCACGCACGTCTATGCCAAAGCCCGGATCGTCACCTGGGGCGATCCACCGCAGCGTGGTTGGGTCGGCTCGGTTGAAGACGTGACCGAGCGCAAACAGGTGCAGGCCAGACTCATGCAGGCCAACGTGTTGCTGCGCAGTGTGATGGACAACCTGCCCTGTGGCGTGAGCGTGTTTGACAGCGCACTGCAGCTAGTAGCCTGCAACCAGAAGTTCCAGAAATTGCTGGATTTACCGGCCAGCTTGTTTGAGACACCTGGCATGAGTTTTGAAAGCATCATCCGTCACAACGCCGTTAACGGGCATTACGGCAGTGACGCGGTTGAAGCGGTGATTGCTGGCCTGGTGGAGCGCGCCCGCACACCACACGCACGTCACTACCAGCGCACGCTCCCGAACGGCATCACGCTCGACATTCGCGGTGAACCCATGCCTGGAGGCGGTTTTGTCACGACCTACACAGACGTCAGCGCTGCCAAAGCCGCCGAGCTGGCGTTGCGGCAAAGCCAGGAGCAGCAGCAACGCGCCCTGGTGGCCTCACGTCTGGCGCTGTGGGACGCAGATCCCCAAAGCGGCACCGTGTATCTGTCAGACACCTGGTCTGACCTCATGGGTGGCCCCGGCGGGCCGGTGGTGATCCCAATGCGGGCGCTGTTGGCGCAGGTGCCTGAAGAAGACCGCCCCCTGATTGAAAATGCTTTCAAGTCCATCGTGCATGGGCAGACTGAAATCTATTCTGTAGAACACCGCGTTCGCACACTCAGCGGTGCGCTGGTATGGGTCCATAGCGAAGGGCGGGTGACAGAGCGCAGCGCGCAGGGCCAGGTGATCCGGGCCACGGGAACCAACCGCGACATCACTGAACGCAAGCGGGCCGAAGAGCGCCTGAGGCGCTCCGCTGCCATCACGAGTGCGACGCTGGAGGCCACAGCCGACGGGATTCTGGTGGTCAGTGACCAGCGTGAATTGGTGCTGTGCAACCAGCACTTTCTTGACATGATTGGCGCTACGGACGATGTGGACACGACCAGCATGGATGCGCTGAGAAAACGTTTTCTTGAGCAGGTGGTTGATCCCGAACGCATGGTGGCCATGACGGAAGAGGTGTACCGGTCAGCGCAGCCTGAGAGCCAGGAGGTCATCGAGTTTAAAAACGGGCAGGTGCTTGAGCGCTATTCAAAGCTGCACATGCTTGATGGCCGGGCCATTGGCCGGGTCTGGAGTTACCGCGATGTCACGGCCAAGCGGGCTGCCGAGCTGGAACTGAAAAATGCCAAGGTAGCCGCCGAGGCTGCCAATCATGCGAAAACAGCCTTTCTGGCCACCATGAGCCACGAAATCCGCACGCCGCTCAATGGCATTTTGGGCATGACCCAGCTGTTGCTGGACGACGGGCTGAACCCGCAGCAAACCCAGTTCGCACAGTTGATCGACGCCAGTGCGCAGTCGCTGCTGGTGCTGGTCAATGACTTTCTGGACCTGGCCAAGATCGACTCGGGCTTGAGTGTGCTCGATGACATGCCCTTTGATCTGCATGCCCTTTTGGCTGATATGGCGGCGCTGTTTGGCTACCGTGCCAGTGCCAAAAGCCTGGTCTTCCGCCAGCTGACGTCGCCTGGCGTTCCGCGCTGGATTTCAGGCGACGCGCAGCGCCTGCGGCAGATTTTGAACAACCTGCTGGGAAATGCCCTGAAATTCACACCGTCAGGCGAGCTTAGCCTGGAGGCATCAGGCGTGCGGCAGCTGGACGGCAGGATCACGCTGCGCTTTTGTGTGGCAGACACCGGCATTGGCATTGCCGATGGCGTACAGCAAAAGCTGTTCAACCGGTTTGTGCAGGCCGACACGTCCACCACGCGGCAGTACGGCGGCACCGGTCTGGGTCTGGCCATTGTCAAACAGCTCAGCGAACTGATGGGCGGCCATGTCGAGCTGGTCAGCAGGGCGGGCCAGGGTTCTGCCTTCACTGTGGTGTTGCCCAATGTGCGTGAATCCACACCCCTGCAAGCATCCCTTGGCTTGACGGATGGTTTGACAGCTGGCCTGGTGGATGGTTTATCAGCGGCCCCCGTGCCTGCAGGCGGGCGGGCAGAGAAGATTTTGCTGGTGGAGGACAACCCGACCAACCAGATCGTGGCCATGGGGCTGCTCAAAAAAATTGGCTACAGCCACGTGAGCCTGGCCCACAACGGTCTGGAGGCGGTGGACAGCGTGCTCAATGGCGAGTTTGCACTGGTGTTGATGGACTGCCAGATGCCCCTGATGGATGGTTACGCGGCTACCCGCATGCTCCGCGCCAGGGGCTGTA
>JBBRMH010000002.1:0-60764 GCA_038230935.1 Burkholderiales bacterium
AACCACCCATCTTTCACTCACCCATTTTGAGAGCACCATGCGCATCTGGAAGCAAGCCATCTCTGTCGAATCCCTGAGCGCCAACAACGCCAACAATGCCGTGTCGCACCTGGGCATCGAGTTCATTGAAGTCGGCGACGATTTCATCCGCGCCCGCGTGCCGGTGGACCACCGCACCGTGCAACCCTACGGCCTGCTGCACGGCGGCGTGTCGGTGGTGCTGGCAGAAACGCTGGGCTCATGCGGCGCAGCTTACGCCGCGCCCGTTGGCCACCGCGTGGTCGGGCTCGACATCAACGCCAACCACCTCAAAGGCGTCAGCAGCGGCTGGGTCACCGGCATCACCCGCCCCGTACACATTGGCCGCAGCACGCAGGTCTGGGCCATTGAGCTGACCAACGACCAGGGCGAGCTGACGTGTGTCTCGCGCATCACGATGGCGGTGTTGCTGCCGAGGTAGGTTGGGATGGGCTGAAATAGTGAGCCGAAATGGGCTCTGGGGCAGGGAATACGTGCGCTGGCAGCTATTGTTTTTATAGCGTTTCTGATTGCTGCTTCTGGAAGCTGAAGCTGTGTCCTGGCCCAGTCATGGGGCCAGCGATGTAGTTTGCCAAGAGCCTGGCAGACTTGGGTCGTCGCGGTAACCCGGTGGTTTAGACTCTGCACATGTCCGGCAAGGCCTGCGTCAACCCCAAAATCCTGCGCTGGATACGTGAGCGCAATGGGTTGAGTCTCGACGATGCCGCCTCTGTTTTGGATATGCCTGTAGAGCAGCTGACCGATTGGGAGACGGGCGCAACCCGTCCCACATTCCGCCAGGCCCAGAAGCTGGCCCAGTCTCTGCACACGCCATTTGGCTACCTCTTCCTGGTCGAACCGCCGATTGAAGACCTGCCATTACCTGATCTGCGTACAGTGGGCGGCACGCCCCGGCTGCGTCCCAGCCTGGATTTGCTGGACACCCTTCGCCAGTCGATGCAACGTCAAGCCTGGTATCTGGAATATTTGCATGAGCAAGGTGCAGAGCCACTGCAATTTGTAGGCCGCTTTACCGTTGATACTTCCGTGCATGAGGTTGTCGCCGACATGCGGGCCGTGCTGGGAATGGACCCGGCGCAAAGCCAACCCACCAAAGACGCCTATCTGCGCCAGTTGATCGAGGCGGCAGAGACGGCAGGCATTCTGGTCATGCGCAGCGGCATCGTGGGAAACAACACGCGCCGACCGCTGGACGTCAGCGAATTTCGGGGGTTTGCCATCAGTCATCCGCTGGCACCACTGGTGTTTGTCAACAGCGCTGACGCGCTTTCTGCTCGCCTTTTCACACTGCTGCACGAACTGGCGCATGTGTGGCTGGGCAGCAGCGGCATCTCCAGCGCCAGTCCTGGCGATACCAGGCGTGAAGAAGCCTTTTGCAACGCTGTAGCAGGTGAATTTTTAGCGCCGCGCGAGGTGTTCATGGCAGGCTGGCGTGCCAGCACCGCCGAACTTTCTGTACGCGTGGCCGAGCTGTCGCAGCGCTTTCACGTCAGTAGTCTGGTCATCATGCGCCGCGCGCTGGACCTGGGCCTGGTCAACCATGCCACCTACTGGCAACACTACCAGGCCGAACTGGCCGCCTTTCGCAACAAACCCGGCAGCGGGGGCAGCTTTTACCGCAACGCCAGCAGCAAAAACAGCAAGCGCTTTGCCCGCGCCGTGCTGGCAGAAGCCCTGAGCGGCCGTCTGCTGCTGCGCGACGCCGGACGGCTGCTGGGCGTGCAACCGGGCAAACTGAGACTGCTCGCTGGAGCGTTTGAACAGTGAATTACCTGCTGGACGCCAACACACTGATTGAGGCCAAAAACCGTTACTACCAGATGAGCATCTGCCCCGGCTACTGGGATTGGGTGCTTCAGGCCCACCAGGCAGGTCAAGTGGCCAGCATCCACAGCGTGCGCGACGAACTGCGACGCGGCAACGACGAACTCGCCCAGTGGGCCAAAGACCATGCGCCACTGTTTCTGGACGAGTCCGACGAAGCCACCCAGCTCACTTTTGCACAGGTGGCGCAGCATGTGGCCAGCACCGCGCAATCAAATGAAGCCGGTGCCATGGATGAGTTTTTAAGCGGTGCCGACCCATGGCTGATTGCCAAAGCCATCACGATGAACGCCACGGTGGTAACGCATGAGCAGCTGAACCTGGCAGCGCGCCGAAAATTCCTGATTCCCAATGTTTGCCGCCACTTTGGCGTGCCATGGGTGGATACGTTTGAAGTGCTGGGGGTGCTGGAGGCGCGGTTTGTGTTGGGGGTTACCCTTTAAAAAGGGCTGTAGCCCACGTAAAATATGCACAAGCTGCTACGCTATTAGTAGCAGTTTAACTTTTACAGATTTGGCAGCGCTTATGGTTCTGGTGCGGAGTGCGCCTTGGCGAAGGTCAGGATGACTTCGCGGATCAGCTTGCGTTGTGGTGCAGGTAATTGCAGGAAGGCGTCGAAGGTTTCTCGCTCCAAATGCCCAATACCCTCATCCCATCGCCTCTGATACTCGCGCACAGCCTGTAGCGTAGAGTCCCCAAAACGGAGCGCCTGAGGCTCCGTCTTGAGCCACTCGGCAAGCACCTGGATTTTGTCCTGCGTAGGAACGGACTTGCTGTTAAGCCAGCTCCACGCCGCTTGGTTACTGATTGATCGACCATGCCAGCGCAGATTGAACTCGTGCAACAGCACTGAGGGGCTGGCCACATAGCCAGCCTTCGTCATCATCACTCGCAATCGGTTACTGAATTCGACCTTTTCATTCATGCATCGAATCCTGATTTCGAGTGAACTCGAAAATCAAACTATGATTGATTATTCAATCAGTTTTTGATTGATTTCTAAGGGAATCTAGAAGTCATGGGAAGTCCAGTAGCCTGTATAAAGAGCGATTCGACGGAAGAAACCCGTGTAATTTTGGCGGCGAATGATGCTCCACTTGACTTGTGGGCTCAAGTCATGCGCGATATGCGCACCGAATACCTGGATGAAACGCACAATTTTCCTTGGATTATTGGCTTTTCAGGCGGTAAAGACAGCATGCTGGTAGTCCATGCTGCGATGGACATGTTGACCGCTCTACCTCCCTCGCGACGAAATCGTCCAGTCCATGTTGTGTCTAACGACACGTTGGTGGAAAGCCCCGTGGTCATTGCCCATTTGGACAAGGTCACCAAGGCGATTGATGCAATGGCCCGCAACCTCGATTTGCCCGTGACCGTGGCGCGCACCACACCCGAGCTTGCGAAATCATTCTGGGTACTGCTGATTGGCAAGGGCTATCCAAGCCCCAACCAGACGATGCGCTGGTGTACCGATCGCCTCAAAATCCAGCCGACCAGTGAATATATCAAGCAATATGTGTCCGCTGCAGGTGCTGCCATTGTTGTGCTGGGCGTTCGTCGTGACGAAAGCGAAACGCGACAGAACTCTATCAATCGGCACAAGAACCTGCGTGATACCAACCTGTCCCCTCATAGCTCTTTGCCAGGCGCATTGATATACCGGCCCATCGTGGACCTCAGCACCGATGATGTGTGGGAGACATTGGGTACGTTTCACGCGCCATGGGGAGGTACCCATACCGATCTGTTTCAGCTCTATCGCGACGCAGACGGTGGCGAATGCCCTGTCGTGTTGAGCAAAGATGAAGCGCCCGGCTGCGGCACACCCAACAGCCGCTTTGGCTGCTGGACTTGTACGGTGGTCGAGAAAGACAAAAGTCTGCAGGGCTTTATTGATGTGGGAAATCACCAGTACAAGCCACTGGTGGAATTTCGGGACTGGTTGAAGTCCATCCGCAACAAGTCCGAACACCGGCAAGCCTACCGGCGCAATGGACAAATTTCATTTGATCTGACCGGTAAGCATATTCCCGGACCTTTCACGATTCAGACACGGCGGCTGATTTTGGAGCGCTTGCTGAAGGTTCAGGGTGAGTTTGGGGCGCAGCTGGTGTCGCCGCAAGAGTTGCATTTGATTTACCAGCACTGGAACCTGGACATCCAACAAGAGAGGGCTTTGGCCGATGGTTAACGACAACAACGAAGAAGTGTTTCTGAATGATTTGCCCCTATGGGCTGACGAGGAAGCACAACGGATACTCGAGCTGACCTGTGACAAATACAAAGTCCCAGTCGATGTCATCGCACAGCTCGTTGGTATTCAAAGAGAGCGCCAGCACCAGGAACGCGCGCGCGGCATTAGCAAGGCTTTTGAAGAAGTCCTTGGTTTGATCGAATAAAAGGCGGAGATAAGTTATGTGGATTTCAAAATTGGAGCTGGTGTGCTTCAAGAGCTACCAGCATCAAACATTTGAGTTTCCGATGCCTGAAAACGGTCAGAATATTGTCTTGATTGGTGGAATGAACGGGTTCGGGAAGACGTCTATCCTTGAAGCTTTGTATCTCGGCTTGTACGGCAAAGATGCCATCATCCATCTGGCACGTGCAGGCCTGAAAAATGATGAGAAAACGGGTTATCCCACGTTTCTGGAGCGCGCCTTCAATGGAGAAGCGAAACGCGACCATGGTGACACCATGATGGTGCGAATTGTCATCAACCAGACGAAAGCCAATGCAACCAACATCTGCCGAAAATGGTTTTTCAAATCCAATGGCGACTGGTCCCGTGAAGAAGAAGTCGTCGTGCGTGACGAGATCCGCGGTGTTCCTAGTGCACCTCGTGTCGATGGAAAAAACGGATTCTATTTCCCTGAATTGCTCGATGAAGTGTTTGTGCCCGCACATGTTGCCCCGTTCTTCTTTTTTGATGGTGAAGAGGTTAAAAAACTGGCTGACCAATCGCGTGTGGAGCAAATCAAGCAAGGGCTGGAGGGACTGCTTGGCGTGGTGCTGTTGCGCTCCCTCACTGAGCGGCTAAAGAGCTACGAGAACAACAAGCGTCAGGAAATCATTTCGGTCGACGAACAGCGCTTCCATCAGTTGTCCAACGATCTGAAAGATGCGGAAGTCAGATTGACGGCATTGCAGAATCACAGCCAGAGTAATGAAGGTGAAAAAATCCGTTTGAGGATCGAACAACAGTCCCTTCTTGAGCGCATCACAGCCTCTGGCGGAGGCGGTGGAAATTTTGCCAATCTCAAAGAATTGCTTGAGGAACGGGAACAAAATCGCAGCCAAATCCGGGATACGCAGAAATCGCTCGAAGACGTGTTGGCGGGACGGTTGCCGTTTCAACTGGTATCCCGCAATCTGACAGAACAGTACGCAGATCAACTGCAGGCAGAAGTCAAGTACTTTGCATGGGAGACAGAAAAGCGTGCTCTCGAACCAAGAAAAAACGAATTCGAGGCCGCATTCAGCAATCAAAATTCGCCTGTCATCGATCCGGCATTAACAGCAGAGCAGATGAAAAGCATTTCAACGCGTATGGATGCGGCGTGGACGGCGCTGTTTTACCCCGCGCCTGGGGATTGCGCCAAAACGATCTTGCATGGCTATTTGCACGAATCCCAGCTGCCCAAAGCGCTCGATTTCATCAGAGGCCTGAGTCTAGGCCGCCAGGAAATACAAGACCTCATCACTAACCAAAACGCTCTGGACCAGCGGAATAGTGATCTAAGCCGAAAAATTTCTCGTCTTGATGGGATTGACCGAGATGGGACGCTGGCAGACATGAAAAAGGAGCTGGAAGCTGTCACCCAGCGCATCGATGCGGTGACGGATCAAGCGCGTGAGCAAGATCGGAGTTCTGCCACGCTGGAAGCGCAGGTTACCAATATGCGGGCAGACTATGCACGGGAGAAGAGCCGGCTGGATGACTCCAGTCCTATTCGCGCGCTGCTGGAAAAGTCCGAGCGCGTACGACGTGTCATCGACGAAGTCATTCCCGCACTGTTTCCCCTCAAAGTCCGCAGCCTTGGTAAAGCCATGACTGACTTCTACAAGCAGCTGGCACACAAACACCAAGTTGATCGTATTGAAATCAACGATGCAGGCACCACCAGAATTTTGTCTGTAACGGGATCAGAAATCGAATTTGACAGGTCCGCAGGTGAAAACCAGATCTTTGCGACTGCATTGATCGCAGGTCTTGCCAAAGTATCTGGCGTAAAGGCTCCAATGGTTGTGGACACGCCCTTGGGGCGGCTGGACAGCAAACACAGAGGCAACATTCTTAAATTCTGGACGTCCGACACCAGTCGACAGGTCATCCTGCTCTCTCAAGACGAAGAGATCGACTTCCATTTCCACGAACACATCAAAGATCACGTGGCCAAAACTTATCTTCTAATGCATGAGGATATGGGCGAAGGCATAGGACGCACTACAGCCAAAGCAGACCAATATTTCACGAGAGGCCGTCGATGAGCGCGCTGGAAATCCAACAGATCATGGCATCACGTTTTCGCACCAGCGGCGAAGCAGAGGGCATGACACGGTCACTGATGTCCAATTTCGGACTCACCACCAAAGCGGGAGTTGCCCGCCTTGCCATCGGCAGGTCACTGGCCATGGGCACCTTCGCTGATGACAGCATTGACAGCAAAGGTATGGATATTCCCGCCACGTCCTTGTTCACACAGGAAGATATTGCCGCTTGGGTAGGCCTCATCGTTACCCATGCCAACGCTCATGAAAAAATAACCATTGAAAACATGGATGCGTTTCGTGCTGCAGTGCGCAAACATTGGCACCGTGGCGTGCATTTGCTGCAGCAGGATTGGAATGATGCTGATGGCAACTACGATAAGTTTCTGGAAACACTGATTACTCGGCGTGCTGATTTGCCTGATGTGGGCGCTGCCAGCCCCCACACACAGAAGCTTCAGGAAACCAAACCGGAAAGCCCGCAAGACGCATCTTCCGCAGTCCTCAAAGCCTTGGCTGCTATCGGCGTGACAGCGGAGATAAAGGGACTCAAACACGGCCCGCGCATCAGTCGCTACCACCTCTATCTGCCTGACGTTAACCACTATGACAAGCTGCGCCGCGGTTTGGAGCGATTGGGCATTGCACTCAACTTGCAGAAAACAAAACCTGTGCTGTCCGCAGGCGACGGTGCCAGTACTGTCAATCTGGATGTGCCACGGCCAAAATCTACATGGACGCCGATAAACTACAACGCGTTCCGCGACTGGATGAGCGCCGTAGCTATCAACGGATATCTGTTGCCGGTTTCCCCTGGCGTAGATGCAATGGGAATTGCCTACTCATTCGATCTGGCTGCTGCGCCGCATCTGCTCGTAGGTGGCACAACCGGCAGCGGTAAAAGCGTTTGCCTACACGCTCTTATCCTGTCGTTGATGGCTCGCTTACCGTCCTCAGCTCTAAAGCTGGCGCTGATCGACCCGAAGCAAGTCGAATATGCGGTGTATCGAGGCAGTGCTTACCTATACCGCAGTGAGATCGCTACCAACCCAACCTCTGCAAAAGAGATGCTGGACGAGTTGGTGATTGAGATGGACACCCGGTATCAGATGTTCGGTAAAGCGGGCGTCAGCAACATTCAGGAAGCGCATAAAAAGCATCTGGATATGCCGTTTATTGTGCTGTTCATTGAGGAACTGGCTGATCTCATCATGACCAATGGGGGACACGAGGACCTCATCATCAAATTAGCTCAAAAGGCCCGTGCTGCTGGCATTCATCTTGTACTTGCAACGCAACGCCCGGAAGCAAAGACGTTTTCAGGTCTCATTCGCAGCAACATACCGGCGCGCATTGCATTGACGGTTCAAAAAAGCACCGAATCAATCATCATCCTGGACCAGCCAGGAGCAGAAGACTTACTGGGATATGGTGACATGCTGATCAAAGCCAAACCTGGAACTCCGCCTGACCGCGTTCATGGCGTCAACATTGAAAGAAGCGACATCGAGCGCTATTTGAAAAATAAATAAGTCAGCGCAGTTGTGACGTGTTTTAGGGCAAGGTGACAGCTGCTGTTGATGCAGCAAAGCCACTCGATAGAAGTCAGCAAGTGCATCTATACACGGCTGGCGTGGCCTGCGCGAAACGGTAGGCTGGAGCGTGCCTTCATCCATTGGCCGCAGGCTGACACCCACGTGGAGGCTTTCTGCAAGCTGAGCGAAAACCGCCACACCTTCACGCGTCTGCGCTACGTGAAAGACGACGGCCTGCCAGCGTTTTATTCGCCCGACTTTCTGGTGCGTACTCAAGACGCGGTGTACCTGGTCGAGACCAAGGCGCAGCAGCAAACCATTCACCCCAACGTGCAGCGCAAACTGCGCGCTGCGCTGGCCTGGTGCGACCGCATCAACGGCTTGAGCGCCTGTGACCGGGGCAGCCCGCCCTGGCATGACGTGTTGCTGGCTGAAGACGTGCTGCTTGAATGGCAGGCCAAAGGCGCCCGGCTGGCGGAGTTGCTGGACTTTGCGCGTTTAAGGCCGCTGGCCAATACATCTTTGCAAGAACGCCTCATTTAGAAGCCGAATAGCCCCCGGGCCCACGTCAAATATGCAAGTGAAGCTATTCATAAAATAGCAAAAATTTTCTCTGAAGCGGCATGTACCCTACGCCGGCTTTTCAACTTTTCAAATCCCGGTAAAAGTTTTCGTACGGCCCCAGGGCTTCGAGGTAGATCAGGCGGACTTCTTCATCGCGGGTGTAACCCAACAGGTAGAGCTGCCCCTGGCTGCGGAACTTGTGTACCCACAACTGGGCCAGATCGCCCTTTTTTCGCTCACCCGTGTCAGGGTCGTCGGCCACGATGGCCACAGCCGTATCGGTATCGGCAATCAGGGTGGCGTTCGTCAGCTTTTTGTAAACGCGGGCAAAGCGCCGCGTTTGCTGCACCTGCCAGGTCACGTTTGCATGGCGTTGCTGCGCGGCAGGCTACGGGGTTCGAAAGGCGCGCTGTCTTCCCGCGGCTCGGCCAGGCTCATGAGGCTTTCGGCAATGAAGGACGCGGGCAAGTCAGGGTTGTCCAGCGCGGCGCGGCCCACTTTGGCCCAGAACTCTACCTGCCCCTGGACGGTGCGGAATTCCGCCTTGGCGGCCGTGCGTGCGGCGTTGATCAAGGACTCATCGATGCGCATGGAAACGGTGGGCATGGCTTGCCTTTCAAAATTACCACAATTGTAGTTAATCGAATCGACACTCACAAGACATCCATTTCAAATCCCAGAAAACCCCAACAGATGAATGGCCTTGCGACCAGGGAATGCAGGCGGAGTGCTATTTTTAAGCAGACTTATTTGCACCAATCAACACGTCGCGGAAATGTCTTTAAGCAATGCGCGGCGGCTTGACGATGTCGTTTGTGCAGCGCATTTGTGCATGCCACGCTCAATCACGCTCAATGTGTTGCTGGCAAAATAACAAAACCAACCACCCCACCATTTCGATGCCCATGACCCAGTCCCAACCGCAAGCCCCGCTTTTTTCTGACGATTCAGCCCCCGCACCGGCTCCGACCAGGAGCTTGTCGCTGCAGATCAAGGCACCCAAACTGGCCCCTGCGCAGGTGCGCTTTAACAAGCTGCTCGAAAAAATCGAGTCCTTGGGCAAAAAGCTGGCACAAACGCAAACAATGGCAGACACCTTTCGTCCGGTCTATAACGGCACGCTGCAGCCGCTCAAAGGGCAATATGCGGCGGCCTTGCGGGCGATGGTGCTGTGGCTTGACGCGCGGGTTCAGCAAAAAGGGCTGACACCGGCCCTGCTGCGTGACGTGCAGACCATGGTGTGTACTTTGAGCGAAGGCCTGGCGCTGGCGGGTGATGAAGACATGCGTGCCATCCATGACCGCCACAGCCCGCACAGCCTGGCAGACAAGGAAAAGTCTGCTGCTGACGATATTCAGGACATGATGCAGCGCATGACGGGCGTCGATGTCAGTGACCTCAATGCGGGTGGCTCGGTAGAGGACTTGCTGCACGTGGGCATGGAGCGCGTCAGGCAGCAATTGCTGAACGAGCAGGCTGAAAAGGAGGCCAGAGCCCAGGCCAGGCAGGCCAGCAAGCCCCGGTCAGCCGCGCAGAAAAAAGCGCATGACCAGCAGCAGGACGCCCAGGGTGCCCTGCGCACCATTTACCGCCAGCTGGCCAGCGCGCTGCACCCGGACCGCGAGCCCGATGCGCTTGAGCGGGCGCGTAAAACCGAGTTGATGGGGCAGGTCAATGCGGCTTACGAGCGACGCGACCTGATGGCGTTGCTGATGCTGCAACTGCGCTGTGAGCAAATTGACGCCAGCGCCATTTCCCGCCTGACCACCGAGAAAATGGCGGCGCTGACGCTGCTCCTGAAAGAGCAGGCCGCTGCGCTGGAGGAGGACGTGCATGTTGCAGTGTGCAAAGTGCAGCAAGAGTTCGAGTTGTCGCCATTCACGTCAGTCACGTCCATTGGGCTGACGCTTGAACTGGATGCGCAGGCGCGTGGTCTGATGGAGACGCTGGCTGAAATGCAGGAGGACTTGCGCAGCGTGCAGACCGATGCGGGGCTAAAACGCTGGGTCAAAGACCAGAAGAAAATGATGAAGGCTGACGAGCTGGAGTCAGGCTTCGAGAGCTATTTCAGATAGCGACGGCTGGGGCAGGCGTGTCGCGCCAGCGGCGTGTTTATTCAGCGGATGCACGCGCCATGCGCTCGCTCTTCCAGTACACGTCGTCACCGCCGTCCATCCGGTTGAGCACGCGTGACAGCACAAACAGCAAATCACTCAGCCGGTTCAGGTACTGGCGAGGTGTGTCTTTCAAGGCATCTTGCTGGCCCAGTGCGACCACAGCGCGCTCGGCACGCCGGGCCACGGTGCGGCACACATGCGCCAACGAAGCGGCGCGGCTGCCAGCGGGCAAAATGAACTCAGCCAGCCGGGGCAGTGCGGCGTTGTGCTCGGCCAGCGCCTCGTCAAGCGCCAGCACGGCCTCGGGTTTGAGCAGCTCAAAGCCGGGAATCGACAGCTCGCCGCCCAGGTTAAAGAGCTGGTGTTGCACCTCGACCAGCAACGTGCGCACGCCGTCGGGCATGGCCTCGCACAGCAGCACGCCGATGCTGGAATTGAGCTCATCGACGTCGCCCATGGCATGCACGCGCAGGCTGTCTTTGCTGACGCGGGTGTTGTCACCCAGTCCGGTGGTGCCGTTGTCACCCGTGCGGGTGGCGATTTGTGTGAGTCGGTTGGCCATAAAAAAACCTAGGTTAAATAACGTGGGTAGGCTTGCCCGGCGCAAGCTTGTGCTGGGCAAGAAAAGGTGTGGGCGTCAGCGCCCTGGCACACAAGAGAAATCTTGGCAGCACCTTCGCAAGCACCACCAGAAAAGCATTTTATGGCCAAGTTTGCATCACACGGGCAGCGCTGTTGACAGTGCGCTGGTAGCGGCCCTGATGCCGAATCTGCAAGGCTCCTTCATAATGTTTGGTGTCTGGCACGCCGCGATGCCTCCGGGTGGCGCGGCGTGTTGTGTGTCGTTGTGCAGACCATTGAACCCTGGCTATACCTTGTCTGGAGAGAACCCTATGAACGCCCCGCTTCCCAACCACCTGCTGCTGGACCTTGCCCAGCGCGAGACCCCTGCAGCCCTGATAGACGCGCTGAAGGCCCGGTTTTTTGACCGCTGCTCGACTGCCCTGGTGGTGCGCGAACAGCATGGCCGCGACGAGTCCTCGTTTGCCGCGCCGCCGCCTTCGGCTGTGGTGTTTGCAGAAAGCACGCTGGACGTGGCCGATGCCATCAAGCTGGCTTCTGGGTTTGACGTGCCGGTCATTCCCTTTGGCGTGGGCACCTCGCTTGAAGGGCATTTGCTGGCGGTACAAGGCGGCATCAGCATTGACGTGAGCCGCATGAACCAGGTTCTGCAGATCAATGCCGAAGACCTGACCGTGACCGTGCAGCCCGGTGTGACGCGCAAGCAGCTCAATGAGGCTGTCAAAAGCACGGGCCTGTTCTTTCCGATTGACCCGGGCGCAGACGCCACCCTGGGCGGCATGAGCGCCACGCGCGCCAGCGGAACAAATGCCGTGCGCTACGGCACCATGCGTGAGAACGTGCTGGCGCTGCAGGTCGTGACCGCCAGCGGCGAAGTGATTCGCACCGGCACACGGGCTAAAAAATCATCGGCTGGGTACGACCTCACGCGCCTGATGGTGGGCAGCGAAGGCACGCTGGGCGTGATCACGGAAGTCACCGTCAAGCTCTACCCGTTGCCCGAGGCCATCAGCGCGGCGGTGTGCTCTTTTCCCAGCATTGAAGCAGCAGTGCGCACCACCATTGAAGTGATTCAGATGGGCATACCGATTGCGCGGGTCGAGCTGCTGGACGGCAACACGGTACGCATGGTGAACAAGCATTCAAAAACAACGCTGCGCGAATCGCCGATGCTGCTGATGGAGTTTCACGGCTCACCGAACAGCGTGAAAGAGCAGGCCGAGCTGGTGCAGGAAATCGCCAGCAGCCACGGCAGCGATGCGTTTGAATGGGCCAGCACACCCGAGGAACGCACGCGCTTGTGGGCCGCACGGCACAACGCCTACTTTGCAGCGATTCAGTCGCGCCCCGGTTGCCGTGCCATTTCAACCGATACCTGTGTACCGATTTCGCGTCTGGCCGATTGCCTGCTGGAGTCGATTGCCGAGGTGGACGCCAGTGGCATCCCGTACTTTCTGGTGGGCCATGTGGGAGACGGCAACTTCCACTTCGGCTATTTGATTGACCCGGCCCTGCCTGAAGAGCGTGAGGTGGCAGAAGCCCTGAACCACAAGTTAGTCACGCGGGCACTGGCGCTGGAGGGCACCTGCACTGGCGAGCACGGCGTGGGCCTGCACAAAATGGATTTTCTGGTGACTGAGACCGGTGACGGGGCCGTCAACATGATGCGCACCATCAAACGGGCGCTGGACCCGAAAAATATCATGAATCCGGGGAAGATTTTCAGCTGGTAACGCACGCGTCAAACATTTCGCAGGCTTGTCAAATGCATCTGCCGGTAAACTCTTGCGGCAAGGTGCTGTGTTTACCAGGGCGCTGTCAAAACGCCTTCAGAAACGGCTACCGTAGCTACCCGCGCAGCCGCTCGATCAGCCCATTGAGCTCATCCATCGAGCTGAACTGAATCGCCACTTCGCCCACGTCTTCGCGCCGGCCATTGCGCTTGACCTGCTTTTTAATGCGTACTTCAACCTCGGCCATCAACAGGTCGGCGAGTTCTTCTTCAACCCGGCGTGTGTCGCGTGACTTGTCTTTGCTGGTTTTTTGCGGCTTGAGCGAGAACTCGGCGCCGAGTTTTTTAACCAGGCTTTCGGCCTCGCGGACTGACAGTTTTTTGGCTGCGATTTGATTGGCCGCTGTGATTTGCGTGGCGCGGTCCAGCGCCAACAACGCTCTGGCATGGCCCATGTCGAGGTCGCCCGCCATCAGCATGGTTTGTACCGGGTCAGCCAGGTTGAGCAGGCGCAGCAGGTTGGACGCGGCACTGCGGGAGCGGCCTACAGCCTTCGCTGCAAGCTCGTGCGTGAGGCCAAACTCTTTGACCAGGCGCTGCAAACCCTGGGCTTCTTCCAGGGGGTTCAAATCTTCACGCTGGATATTTTCGATCAGCGACATGACCGCCGCAGTTTCGTCCGGTACGTCGCGTACCAGCACGGGCACGCTGTCCAGACCGGCAAGTTTTGCGGCCCGAAAGCGCCGCTCGCCTGCAATGATTTCGTATTTGCCGTCGCTGGCACCACTGGTTAAACGCCGCACCAGAATCGGCTGCATGATGCCCTGCGCCTTGATCGACTCGGCCAGCTCGTACAGCGCGCCTTCGTCCATGCGGGTACGTGGCTGGTATTGGCCCGGCACCATGTCGCCCAGGCGCAGCGAGGCTGGCAGACCAGGGCTGGTCAGGCTGTTCGGGTCGGCATCGCGGTTGAAATTGACGGTATCCGGGCCTGCAGCCTCGCTGACTTTGGGGCCCAACAGTGCTTCAAGTCCACGACCGAGGCCTTTTGGCTTTTTGGTGACCATGTTGTTTCTCTTTGCTTTTTGACGGTTCAAATTCGGATGCTGTCTGAGGGGTAGCCTGATTCGCGTTGATGCCGAACGTGTCAATCAGCGAGCAGCCATCAAACCCAGCAATTGCGCATGCGCCTCGGGCCAGTCGCCCAGGCCGCTGTCAGCATTGATATGGCCCAACTCGCCAGCATCTGCAAAATCAGCACCCCAGGCGTTGGCAAACTCGCGCGCCCGGGCCAGGCTGCAAAACGGGTCATTGCTGGACGCGATCACCACCGCCTTGAACGGCAGTTTTTGCAGGGGCACGGGCGACCAGCTGGGCAGTATTGGGCGCATATCGTCACGCTCAGTGTCGGGCGGTGCCACCAGCAGTGCAGCTTTTACCCGGTGGGTATTTCTGGAGTGTGATGCCCATGCAGCCGCATGGATACAACCCAGGCTGTGCGCCACTAACACGGCAGGCTGGACGGCGGGCTGCGGGCAGTCCAGCAGCACGTCTTCGAGGCGGGCAATCCAGTCACCGCGCAACGGGCGCATCCAGTCGTGCTGATCGACCCTCTGGTAGCCGTGCGTGCGCTCCCAGCGGCTTTGCCAATGCCCAGGACCGCTGTTTTGCCAGCCGGGAAGTAGCCATACGGGACAGGTTGCCTGAATCATGATTTTGCTATTATTTTAATAGCTGTCTGCGCACGTAAAACCTGCCCTGGAGCCTGTTTTCATACATAAACAGCGCAGGCTTGGCAGCATCACGTTGCCCGGCTGCGGGTGACGATTTCTTCGGCAAACCTGACAAATGCCTGCGCCCCTTTGGATGACGGGTCAAACACCACGCCAGGCACGCCATAGCTGGGGGCTTCAGCCAGGCGCACGTTGCGTGGAATCACGGTGTTGAATACCTTGTCGCCAAAATGATCTTTCAGCTGTTCGCTGACCTGCTGCTGCAGCGTGATGCGGGGGTCAAACATGACGCGCAGCAGGCCGATGATAGCCAGGTCCTTGTTCAGGTTGGCATGCACCTGCTTGATGGTGTTGACCAGATCGGTCAGGCCTTCGAGTGCAAAGTATTCACACTGCATCGGCACGATCACGCCGTTGGCGCAGCACAGGCCATTGAGCGTGAGCATGCTCAGTGACGGCGGGCAGTCAATCAGCACAAAATCGTAGTCTTTATCGACTGCAGCCAGCGCCAGTTTGAGGCGTTTTTCGCGCCGCTCCACCTCAACCAGTTCTACCTCTGCACCGGCCAGCTCGCGGTTGGCACCCAGAATGTCGTAGCTGCAGCCGGCCTCTACCAGCTTGTCGCTTTTGACCCGCGCTTCAGCCACCGTGGCCGACTCCAGCAGCACGTCATAGACCGTGAGGGCAAGTTTGCGCTTGTCAATACCTGAACCCATGGTGGCATTGCCTTGCGGGTCGAGGTCGATCATCAGCACGCGCTGGCCCACTTTGGCCAGACCCGCGGCGAGGTTGAGCGTGGTGGTGGTTTTACCCACCCCGCCTTTTTGATTGGCAACGCAGAAAATTTTGGCCATGGTCTTCGTTTTTCTTCTGTTGATGGTGCTGTGGTGGGGGAAGTGCGAAGCGCTTATTTGGAGAGCGCCAGCTTGACGCCAAAACCAATCAAAAACACGCCCGCCATTTTTTCAAGTGTGGCGGAGATTTTTGGATTGGCCCGGATGCGTTCGGCTAAAAAGTAGGTCAACAGCACAGCCACCAGGCCGTACAGGAAGGTCAGCGTGGCAATGGTTGCCGCCATCACGCCAAAAGTTCTGAGCCCCTGGTGCGTGGCCGGGTCCACAAACAGCGGGAAAAAAGCTATGTAAAAAACAATCGCCTTGGGATTGAGCAGCGTGATCAACAGCGCCTGGCGCATGTAGTGGCGCGGAAAAATGTTCAGGATGGGTGCATCGCCGGGCTTGGCCAGCAGCATCTTCAAACCCAGCCAGGCGAGGTAAGCAGCACCCAGCCACTGCACGGCCTGAAAGGCACTGGGGTAAGCGGCCATGACTGCAGAGACACCGGCCACTGCCGCCCACAACAGAACCTGGTCACCTGCGATCAAACCAAAAGTAGCGCCCATGCCGCCCGCAATACCGCCCTTGCTGGTCGAGGTAATCAATGCCAGATTACCCGGGCCAGGAATCAGCAGGAACACGATGATGGCAATGACGAATGAAGCGTAATCAGCAATGCCAACGAACGAGCCAAGCATGGGTGGGTTTCCTGAATGTGAGGAGCTGAGTTTACGACAGGACAAAAAAACAGCACTCGGACGCATTTACCGCAGAGGCGCAGAGAACGCAGAGGGCCGCAGAGAAAATAAAGGCTTATATGCTGACTTCTCTGACGCGCTTCCTATGCGCTCTCTGCGCCTCTGTGTTGAATTCCTTGACCCTGTCAAGTTAGACCTTCTGCATCCAGACAATGCAACGCTCAGCATTCAGACCCGGCACCTGCAGTTGTTCCACGTGAAACACGTTGACGGTTGAAGGCAACGCGGCCAGCTCATCCGTGGGTTGTTTGCCTTTCATGGCCATCCACACGCCTGTGTCAGCAAGTGCGCTGCCTGACCATTGTGTGAAGTCAGGCAGCGATGCGAATGCGCGTGAACAGATGACGTCAAAAGGCGTTTCAATACTTTCAACCCGCGCGTGCAGCCCTTTGAGGTTCGGCAATTTCAAGGCCAACGCGGCTTGCTTGATAAATGCGGCTTTTTTAGCCACCGTGTCAACACAAGTCACCGCCACTGTTGGGCAACAGATGGCCACCACCACGCCAGGTAGCCCCGCACCAGAGCCTACGTCAAGCAAGGTGCTGCCCGCATCGAGCCCGGCTTGCTGCAGATGGCGATTCAGGGGTGCAATGGCGGCCAGGCTATCGAGCAGGTGGTGCGTCAACATCTCGGCCGGGTCTCGCACCGCTGTGAGGTTATAGACCTTGGTCCACTTGCCGATCAGGCTTTGGTAGTCCAGCAACTGGCCAATTTGGACATCACTCAAATCAAGTGCCAGTGTTCGCAGCCCGGCACGCAAAGCTTCTTCCATGTCTTGCATCACACCTCTACTTGCTCTTTGGGTTGATGGGTGGAGCCGAGGGGCGTGGTGTTTTTCCACAAATTCTTTTTAAGGTGTACCAGCAGCAAAGACACCGTAGCGGGCGTGATACCCGAAATGCGTGAGGCAAGCCCCAAGGTTTCAGGGCGGTGTTTGCTCAGGGTCTGGCGTGCCTCAAAGCTCAGGGCGGATACCTGCAAATAGTCCAGGTCTGCAGGCAGTTTGAGGTTTTCATAATGCGACGCACGCTCGACCTCCACTTTTTGCAGGTCGATGTAGCCTGCGTATTTGGCTGTGATTTCAATCTGCTCGATCACGCTTTTCGCCATGTCTGCGGGCAAGGCTGTCTCGCGTGAAGTATCCTGTGAAACATCACCGCCCGCCTGAATATCAGGGTTGGCGTGTTTGCCGTCTGCCAGCGACATCAGCCCGGCGTAGTTCACGTCTGGCCTGCGCAGCAAATCCGCAAAGTTGTACTCGCGCTCAATCGCCTTGCCCAGCACGCGCTCAGCCTCTGCCACCGACAGGTTTTTGGGATTCACCCAGATTGAGCGAAGCCGCTCTGTTTCACGTGAAACAGCGTCGCGCTTGCGGTTGAATATATTCCAGCGGGCATCGTCCACCAGCCCCAGCTCACGCCCTTTTTCAGTCAGGCGCATGTCGGCGTTGTCTTCACGCAGCATCAGGCGGAACTCGGCCCTGCTGGTAAACATGCGGTAGGGCTCGGTCACGCCCTTGGTGATCAAGTCATCGACCAGCACGCCCAGATAGGCCTCATCACGTTTAGGCAGCCAGCTCTCCTTGCCCTGGCACTGCAGCGCGGCGTTGATACCGGCAAACATGCCTTGCGCCGCTGCCTCTTCATAGCCGGTGGTGCCGTTGATTTGCCCCGCAAAAAACAGGCCGCTAATGGCGCGGGTTTCAAAGCTGGTTTTAAGCGCGCGCGGGTCGAAGTAATCGTATTCAATCGCGTAACCGGGCCGCAGGATGTGGGCGTTTTCCATGCCCACCATGGAACGGACCAGCGCGTACTGGATGTCAAAAGGCAGGCTGGTCGAGATACCGTTCGGATAAATCTCGTGGGTGGTCAGCCCCTCGGGCTCCAGAAAAATCTGGTGTGCGTCTTTGTCAGCAAAGCGGTTGATCTTGTCTTCAACGCTCGGGCAATAACGCGGGCCGACACCGTCAATCTTGCCGGTGAACATGGGGCTGCGGTCAAAGCCACTGCGAATGATGTCGTGCGTACGCGCGTTGGTGTGGGTGATGTAGCACGGCACCTGTTGCGGGTGCTGGATGCTGGCGCCCATAAAGCTGAACACAGGCACCTCGCCTGTAGTCCCGCCCGGCATGCCGTCACCGGGCTGTGCAATGCACTTGCTGAAGTCAATCGAGCGGCCATCAATGCGCGGTGGCGTGCCCGTTTTCAGGCGGCCTTGCGGCAGCTTGAGTTCTTTCAGCCGTGCCGACAGCGACGTTGCTGGCGGGTCACCTGCTCGGCCCGCTGAATAGTTTTGCAGGCCGACGTGGATTTTTCCGTCCAGAAACGTACCCGCCGTCAGTACCACGGTGCGGCTGCGAAACCTGATGCCCACTTGCGTCACAGCGCCAACGACCCGATCGCCCTCGACCATCAGGTCATCCACCGCCTGCTGAAACAGCCACAGGTTAGGCTGGTTTTCCAGCATGCGCCGGATGGCGGCCTTGTACAAGATGCGGTCCGCCTGCGCCCGGGTCGCACGCACTGCCGGGCCTTTGGAGCTGTTGAGGATGCGGAACTGAATGCCGCCCTCGTCGGTGGCCAGCGCCATCGCACCGCCCATGGCGTCAACCTCCTTGACGAGGTGGCCCTTGCCAATGCCGCCAATCGACGGGTTACAGCTCATCTGGCCAAGGGTTTCGATGTTATGCGTCAACAGCAGCGTTTTGCAGCCCATGCGGGCACTGGCCAGCGCGGCCTCGGTACCGGCGTGGCCGCCACCGACGACGATGACGTCAAATTCCTGGGGGTAAATCATGGACATGGTGGTCAGGCTTCTATTAATTCGGTTTTCAAACCCACGGCTTGTGCAGCGGCGGCCTGGCGTTTGTCTGCAGTCACAAACAAGTCAACATAAGCGGCTTTGGCGGTGCCGATATGCAGGGCATCCATCGCCCTGAGCCGACTGACTTCCATCGCAGCAATGGCATAGGCCTCTACCCGGGCGTCCATCGCGAACAGCGTGAAGCCATCAAAATCCATCTGTACCACGGCCATGATGCGTGCATAGTCCGCTTCAGTGGCCAGTCCGTCATGTCGCTGCCGATTCAAGGCAGAGGCAATCTCTGCCTTGCAATGCCCAGCAATCACCCACTCGGTAGCACGCTCACTGACTGCCAATAACTGATCCCGACCAACTTCGCGGTTGTAGCGCTTGTAGAGCGCAGAGCTGTCTATCAACATGCGCATTACCACCCCCCTTCACGCTCTTCAATGATCAGTTGGGCACCCGTTTTTCCATCGGGCCGCACAATATTGAGTGGCTCCACCGGCACCTTCCAGCGCGGAACTTTGGTAGCGTCCTGTGGCGGCAGGGGTATCAACTCGGCCACAGGTTTGCCGTGGCGCAATATACGTATGGTCTCGCCCTGCTCGACACGATCAATCATGGCGGCGGTGTGGGCACGAAATTCACTCAAGGGAACGCTGATGGGGGTAGTCTGCATTTTGTACAAAATAGGTTATTTCGTACATTTTACCGGACAACAATCTACTCCGCTCAAAAATCAAGTGAAACAGGTTAATCAGCGTGTCAGGTCGTCAAAACAATAGCTCTCACCGGGTAGCTGAGAGTTAGGGCCAAATCCGCTGCAGCTCTTTTTCTTTGTCCAGCCACTGGTGTTTCAGCGCGCCGCCTACATGCAGTGCAAAAAGGGCATACAGCACATACCCAGCCCATTCATGCAGGGCACCAAACGCGCCATGCAGCATTTCCTTGGTGGCCGGCTCAATGTTCATGATCCAGCCAATGCGCGGCCAGGGCATCAGCCCGAACAGCTGCATGGGGTGAGTGGCTGCATCCTTCCAGGCCGAGTCGTGCATCCAGCCAGACAGCGGTAGCAGAAAAATCAGGGTGTACAACAAGGCGTGGGCGGCACGCGAGGCGCGGCGCTCCCACAGCGCGTAGTTGCCGGGCAGCTCCGGTGGGCGGTGGGTGTAACGCCACAGCAGCCGCAAAAGCGCCAGACCCAGAACGGTGATACCAATGGATTTGTGGGTGTCAATCATCCAGCGTACGCGCTCTTCAGGCACCACGTCCACCAGCCAGACCAGGGCAACGTTCACAAGCATCAGCCCGGCAACCAGCCAGTGCAGCGCCATGGCTGTACGCGTGTACTTGATGGGCTGGACAGGATAGATACGGGCGGTTGATTTGGCAGCAGAAGTCATGGGTGTATGTGAACCACAGTGGGAGACAACAGCGGTATCTGTAAATAATAGCGATGGCCGCTGTTTCTTGCCGGACCGTCTGCAAAGTCCGGGATTTCGCCGCTGTCAGCACCCGTGCCAGTGGCAGTGAACTTTGCAATCTCCGGTTTCTCCAACAGCGGCCCGATACCTGCAGCTTCGCTGCGAATCGCGTGGCGCAAAGGACCATCTTGTCCGCTTTTTCAGCCCCTGTGCATCGGACTCTGTTTTGCCTGCATCCCTTGACTTGATTCTTAAAAAAATCTCCCCGCGCTACAGCCCCCCGCCCACGCCCTGGCGCTCCCTGCTGATCCACGGCAGCGTGGTGTTGCTGTGGGCGATGCTGTTTGCGATGGCATTCAGGGTCACAGGCGTGCTGGCGTGGTCCACCGGGATTGCCTATGTCACCTACGACACGGTGCTGTTGGTATTTGTGTTCTGCCAGACCCTGACGCTGGCGGCACGCGCCCTGCCTGTGGCGCACACGGCGAGCCCGCCACGACGCGTATCGCTCGGCGTGGTGGTTGCTGCCCACAACGAGGCTGCCGTGCTGCCCCTGACACTGGCCGCCCTGCTGGCGCAAGAAGATGCACCCGACCAGATTGTGATTGCAGACGATGGCTCGACCGACGGCACACCAGACATTTTGCTGCGCCTGTACGGCCTGTCGCCGCCCGCGCTGGGCGTTTTAAGCCCTGCCAGCAGCCAGTACCCTGGCTTGCACTGGCTGCGCCTGCCGCAAGGGGGCAAGGCGCGCGCGCTCAACGCCGCCATACTGCAAATACACACCGACACGGTGCTGACGGTCGATGGCGACACGCTGCTTGAACCCCAGGCCATCGGCGCCGTGCGTGATGCGTTCTCAGGCGAGTACAACCTGGTGGCCACGACCGGCGTGCTCGCGCCGGTTTGCAAGGACTCGCTCAGCGGGCGCGTGTTTGAGTGGTTTCAAACCTACGAGTACATCCGCAACTTTTTATCACGCTACGCCTGGATGCAGGTCAACAGCCTGCTGCTGATCTCAGGCGCATTTGCAGGCTTTCGGCGTCAGGCCTTGCTGGAGGTCGGTGGTTTTGATGTGGACTGCCTGGTTGAAGACTACGAGCTGATCCACCGGCTGCGCCGGTTTTCCATGCTCAACGGGCGCGGCTGGACCACCCAGGTGCTCGGCAATGCCCGTGCCCGCACTGAGGCACCCAGCGATGTGGGCGCGTTTTTGCGCCAGCGCCGGCGCTGGTTTGGCGGCTTTTTGCAAACCCAGTACTGGTACCGCGACATGGTCGGTGACCGCCGCCATGGCTGGCTGGGTTTGGCGATGCTGCCAGTCAAGGCGATTGATACGCTGCAACCGCTGTACGGGCTGACGGCCTTCTTTTTGCTGCTGTACTACATCGCCCACGGCTCGTTAGGCGTGCTGGCGCCTGTCGGCGCAGTGATTGGCGGCAAGATACTGATTGACCTTGCGTTCCACCTCTGGTCCGTGCATCTGTACCGCCGCTGGGCGCAAACAGACGGCGTCAGCGCATTGCATGCGGTGCCGCGCGCGAGTTTTGGGCTGGCCTTGCTGGCAGCACTCATTGAACCCTTCACATTTCAAATCCTGCGCCACACCGGAGCCGCCTGGGGCTGGCTGTATTTTTTGACGGGCTCGCATAGCTGGGGCAAACAAAGCCGGGGCGGCCTGAAGCCGCCAGTGTGAAAGTAGCCACCGGCGAGCTGCCTTGTGGTGAAATCAAAAGCATGACCACCTCAACTTCTTCTACCCCCATCAACTCTACCCCGTCCAAGCTCCTGATCTTCGCAGGCAGCACCCGGCAGGGTTCTTTCAACCGCAAGCTTGCCCACGCAGCAGCTGATCAGGCGCGAGCCTCAGGCGCTGAAGTCACGCTGCTTGAGCTGGCAGACTTTGACATTCCGATCTACAACGCCGACCTGGAAGCCAAAGGCACGCCGCCCGACGTGATGCGGCTCAAGCAAATCATGTTTGACCACCCGGCATGGCTCATCTGCTCACCCGAATACAACGGCAGCTACACGGCGCTGCTTAAAAACACCATCGACTGGGCCTCCAGCCCGGTCAAGTCCGACCCGGACTGGAAAGATGGCTTCAAATCGTTCACTGGCAAGGTCGTAGGCGTGCTCAGCGCCTCGCCCGGTGCCATGGGTGGCCTGCGCTCGCAAAGCCATCTGGTGCCGCTTCTGGTCAATATGCAGTGCTGGATTGCGCCCAAGGCCTTTGCGCTGGGCAAGGCTGGCGAGGCGTTTGATGCAGATGGCAAGCTGGCCAGCGAGTTTCACGTGAAACAATTGCAGGCGGTGATTGACCAGGTGCTGTTTGCGAGTGGGCGACTGGCATAAAGACAACCCGTTGTTGCCTGTGACCGTGGATAAAAAAACAATCGAAAGAGACAAAACATGGCCTTGACACCTTCCCGCCGTCATGCGCTACAGCTCGGCAGCACACTTGCAGCCACTACCACCTTCCCGGCCCTGCTGGGCAGCGCCTACGCCCAAAGCAGCTGGCCCAGCAAGCCGATTCGCCTGCTGGTGCCGTTCGCGCCCGGTGGCAGCTCTGAAATTGTGGCGCGCTCTGCTGCCAGTGAGATCAGCAAAAGCCTGGGCCAAAACGTGTTCGTTGAAAACAAGCCCGGTGCCAGCGGCAACATTGCCATGAACGAATGCGCCACCAGCACCGACGGCCACACGCTCATCCTGGGCCACATCGGCACCTTTGCCGTGAACCCCTTTATTTTTGACAAACTGCCGTTTGACACCAACAAGGACTTCCAGCCCATCTCGCTGCTGGCCAAGGTGCCCAGCCTGTATGTGGTGAACGCCGAAGTGCCCGCCAAAAACCTCAAGGAGTTCATCGCGCTGGCCAAGTCGAAACCCGGCAAGCTCACCTACGGCTCAGCCGGCAATGGCAGCGCCGGGCATCTGGCCTTTGAGTACCTGAAAATGGTGAGCGAGACTTTTGTGCTGCATGTGCCCTACCGTGGCACGGGTCCGCAACTGACTGATCTGCTGGCAGGGCGGCTGGACGCTGCCAGCGTCGGCGCACCAGCCATTCTGGCGCACATCAAGTCAGGCAAATTGCGCTGCATTGCCACTGGTACCAAAGAGCGCCTGCCGCAACTGCCCGATGTGCCCACCGTGCTTGAGACCGGCTACCCGGGTTTTGAAATGACGCAGTGGTACGGCCTGAATGCGCCGGCCAACATGTCGGCTGAAGCGGTCGCCAAACTGGCCGACGCCTGCGGCAAAGCCATGAAAAACCCGCAAGCTACCGAACGCCTGCGTGGCGACACAGCACAGCCCGTGGGCGATACCCCCGCCCAGTACGCCGCCTTCATCAAGTCCGAACAAGCCCGCTGGAAGCTGGTGGCAGCACGTGCCAAAATCAAACCCGACTAACTCTCAAATACGCTCGTGTGGCAGCAAACACGTGGGCTGGCAGCTATTTATTCAATAGCATTTCATTTCACGGTATTTCAAGGAGACACACCATGCACATTTCCTCACTCAAAGAAGTTGTCAGCGCCGAAGAATGGCAACTGCGTTGCGACCTGGCCGCCTGTTACCGGCTGGTGGCACTCTACGGCTGGAGCGATCTGGTGTTTACCCACATCAGCGCCAAGCTGCCGGCGTCGGTCAGTGGCCCGGACACGCAGCATTTTTTGATCAACCCTTACGGCCTGATGTTTGACGAAATCACCGCCAGCAGCCTGGTCAAGGTGGACGACAAATGCAACAAGGTCATTGACTCGCCCTTTCCCGTCAACCCCGCCGGTTTTGTGATTCACAGCGCCGTGCATGAAGCCCGCCACGACGCCCTGTGCGTGCTGCACACCCACACCCGCGCTGGCGTGGCCGTGAGCGCCCAGGCCGCTGGTGTACTGCCCATCAGCCAGCAGTCCACCTTTGTGCTGGGCTCGCTGGCCTACCACGCGTACGAAGGCGTGGCGTTCAGGGACGACGAAAAGCCGCGCCTGCAGGCCGACCTGGGCCATGCCAACTTTCTGGTGCTGCGCAACCACGGCCTGCTGGTGGTCGGCAAAACCATTCCCGACGCATTTTTAAGCATGTACACCTTCGAGAACACCTGCCGCATCCAGATTGACGCCCAGGCAGGCGGTGAGTTGACGCAAATCAACCCGCTCATCATCAAGGGCGTGGCCGAGGCCATGCGCGTGCAAACCGGCGGCATGGGCGGCGCGTTTGCCTGGCCAGCACTGATCCGCAAACTCGACCGGCTTGACACGAGTTACGCGACATAAAGCGCGGCGACAAAAGCCGAGTGCAGCAACCAACAGCCGCCTGGTGAGCGGCATTGCCTGATTTGCCCTGGCGAGTCATTGCTCTCATATTGATAGCTGCCAGCGCATGTTTTACAAGGGCCAGAGGCTGATCTGGCTTCAATAGCCGTTCAAACCAGGCGACTGGGGCGCAGGGCTGATCTTGTTCGGCAATGACTTTTCAGACATCACGCTAAAGTTATCCGGCAGTTTTGCCGATAAGCAGGTTCCGGTTGATATTCAGTCATCCGGCGGCGCATCCAGAGGCATGGCGTGATCGCTATCAATACCTCAGGCTCTTCTTGCTGGAACTCCACGGTTATGAACACTTCATAAGGACCGCCATGTCTTGGACTCTACCCAGCCGAAACAACCAGATGCTCAGCGCCATCCTCAGCGCCCAGCCGTCCATCCAGTTCACCCCTGCCGGCGTGATTCTGGAGGCCAACGACGCGTTTTTAGACTTCATGGGCTACAGGCTTGGCGAGATTCAGACGACTACCGCCGCTTGTGGCAGCTACTGGCTGAGTGCAAGCTGTACACCATCGTGCGCCTGCCGGGCGGCGTGTTCGCGCCCTACACCGGCATCAAAACCAACCTGCTTTTTTTCACCAAAGGCCAACCCATCACCGACGTTTGGTACTAAGAGCACCCCTACCCGGCGGGCGTGAAGAACTACAACAAGACCAAGCCCATCCGCATCGAAGAGTTTGACGCCGAGAAAGCTTGGTGGGGCAGCGAGGCCGATGGCTTTGCCGCCCGCGTAGAAAACGAACGCGCCTGGAAGGTCAGCATTGCGCAAATCAAGGCCGCCAACTACAACCTCGACCAGAAGAACCCCCACGTCGGCGCTGTGCAAGACCACAATCCCGAACACCTGCTGGCCGACTACCAGCGCCTGCAGGGCGAGGCCCAGGCGCTGCGCGATGAATTGCGAGACATATTGGCTAAATCGCTCGCTAGCCCTCATTGAATATGCGCGAGCAGCTATGGTATTGAGAGCAATTTGCCGTTTAACCAAGCAGTTTCTGTTCAAAACCAGTGGCTAAACTACGGCAACTCCCCCATAATTCGTTTTCAATTAAAAAACAATCGTTTCTGTTTTGAAAACACATCAATCCCTCTCTGATCTGCTGTTTCCCAACCAGTACCGGCGCAAAGTGCTGGCGTTGCTGCTGATGCAGCCCGACCAAAAAGTGCACCTGCGCGAACTGGCCCGGCAGACCCAAGCCGCCCCCGGCACCTTGAAAAAAGAGCTCGACGCGCTGTGCCACGTCGGCCTGCTGCTCCGCGAGCAGGTGGGCAACCAGGTGCATTTCCAGGCCAACCAGGACCACCCCGTTTTTGCCGAGCTGCAAGCCTTGGTCCGCAAAACCACCGGCCTGGCCGATGTGCTGCGCCAGGCCCTGCAACCCCTGGGTGAGCAGGTAACGCTGGCGCTGGTGTTTGGCTCCATGGCCAGCGGCAGCGCGCACGCCGGCAGCGATGTGGACTTACTGGTGGTGGGCAGCGCCAGCTTTGGCCAGGTGGTCGAAGCCACCTACGCCGCCCAAACCCAGCTGGGGCGCGACATCAACCCCAAGGTCATGACGCCCACTGAATGGGCCGCTAAACAGCTTGATGCCAACCCCTTTGTGCAAGAACTACTGGCCAAGCCCCAAATCCTGTTGATCGGAGCCCGTAATGCCTGAAGCAGAACTCAACAACCTGGCGCGCATTGGCCTGCTCGACAAAGTGCCTTTTTCTGCCCCCCTGCTGCACAAAATGCTGGCCACCGCGCGCACCCGCTTGCAAGACGCACAGCGCACCGACAACAGCCCAGAGACCCGCTTCGACTGCGCCTACACTGCCATTCGCGCCGTGGCCGACGCCGCCCTGCACGCCCAGGGCTGGCGCACCAGCACCAGCAAGCCCGGCCACCACCAAACCACTCTTCAGTGCCTGGTACATACCCTCGGCGTGAGCCCTGTCACCGTGCGCGTGCTGGACGCGCTGCGCAAACAGCGCAACCTCAGCGACTACGACGGTGAACTGGTCACCGACCAAGCCCTGCACGAGTGCCTGCAACAGGCCACGTCCCTGATCCGCCTCGCCGAGCAGCAACTGCAGGCATTGATGAACAAAAACACCCTCTAGCCCTCGAATAACCTGCGCATGCTGCTATCAGATTTGAACCTACTGGCCACCGCACCTAACGGCGTGGCACGATTGCGTGAGCTGATTCTGACCTTGGCTGTGCAGAGCAAACTGGTGCCGCAAGACGCTAGCGATGAACCGGCCAGCGTGCTGCTGAAGAAGATTCGCGCCGAGAAAGACCGGCTGATTGCGGATGGCAAGATCAAGCGGGATAAGCCGCTGGCGGGGATTGCGGAGGATGAGAAGCCGTTTGAGTTGCCGACTGGTTGGGAGTGGTCCTGTCTCGCAACCATCGGCGTGATCAATCCTCGTAACGATGCCACCGACGATACAGCCGCCTCATTTGTTCAGATGAGTTCCATTCCGGTAGCTTTCTCAGAACCGCATATTTCTGAAGAACGGGCTTGGTGTGACATCAAGTCCGGCTTCACGCATTTCGCTGAGGGTGACGTTGGCGTAGCGAAGATCACGCCGTGCTTTGAGAACGGTAAATCGACAGTATTCAAAAACCTGCGCAACGGCATCGGCGCAGGGACAACCGAGTTGCACATCGTGAGGCCGCTTTGCGGGGTCCATACCGCAATATGTGCTGCTGTTCCTCAAGACGCCAACATTCCTGATCGGCGGCGAGGGCGGCATGACCGGTTCCGCTGGGCAAAAACGGCTGGCGCGTGCATATTTTGAAAACACGCTGTTTCCCGTGCCACCCTCACCACCAGCACGACACCCGAGGAGCTGACGGCGAACTGGCACCGCGTCGCCAGCCACTTCGACCTGCTACTTGACCGCCCCGAAGCCGTGGACGCCCTGGAGCAAACCATCCTCCAGCTCGCAGTGCGCGGCCTCCTCGTCCCCCAAGACCCCAAAGACAAACCCGCCAACGCCCTCCTGCAAAAAATCCGCACTGAGAAAGATCGCCTCATCCTTCAGGGCAAGATCAAACGCGACAAACCCCTGCCGCCGATTGCGGAGGATGAGAAGGCGTTTGGGTTGCCTTTGGGGTGGAAGTGGGTGCCAATAGATACGCTGGCTAACGTTGGATCAGGAACGACTCCCTCGCGCGAAAACCCAGCCTACTTTCTTGGCGGCACGACCCCGTGGGTGACAAGCGGTGAAACAGGCCAAACCTTCATTGATGCAACTGAGCAGCACATTACCGACGTCACTCTTGCGCAGACCAGCTTGACTGTTTACCCCGTTGGTACGTTGATCGTGGCGATGTACGGGCAAGGAAAAACACGTGGGCAAGTAGCTGAGTTGCGAATACCCGCCGCTACAAACCAAGCATGTGCAGGCATTGCGCTTGTCGAGGGTTCAGCTCATCACAGGGCATACGTTAAACTCGTTTTCGAGAAAAGCTACGACGAAATCCGTGAACTTTCGGCAGGCGGCGCGTAACCCAATCTGAATGTTGGCAAAGTCAAATCAACGTTGATCCCCCTCCCACCCCTCGCCGAACAATCCCGCATCGTCGCCCGCGTAGCCTGCCTGCGCGTCCTGTGCGCCGACCTGCGCCAGCGCCTGGCCACCGCCCGCAACAAGCAGGCGCTGCTGGCAGAAAGTTTGATTACAAATGTTTGATCAAGCTGAGCTCGACTGGTGGATCGTCAAGCAGCTTCGCGGCATGGTATTGACCGATTTACGAGAGTTCGTTCCTGAAAAATACTTTTCGAGTGCAGCTGAAAAATTCAATTTTCACGAAGTAATTGCCAACGCTGACCATTGGTCAAGCGAAATGCGTTGGGGTTATCTGGCTGGTGAGCTAGGTCGAAAGCTCTTCTTTGAATCCACCCTAATCATGACAGCCAGACAAACCTCTGCTGCCGAAGTACTCATGAATCTTGGCCTTTTGGCTGGAGCGGAAGCGGCTCAAGGGATCACTCAACAATTGGCAATGCATGCAAATACCAAAGGTGTGTCAGATGGAAATGCTGGCGCTGTAGCCGCGCAGTTGCGTGCGGAACACATCCCAATCATGACCAATAACGTCAGACTGAGTCTCAAGCGTTACTTGAGTTATCTGACCCCTTTTGAGGCTGGACCGTTTTTGCCCTTGCTTGAAGTGGCTATTGACCAAGTAGAGGCGCAACTTCTGCCAGATGATGCCGTTCAGTATTTCAAGCAGCTATGCGTAAAGTGTTTCGCTGACGCGTGGATAGAGCTAGATAGACGTCAGGAGGAATTTTTGAAAGCCGAGGCTGGGAAAGGTCGCACTTTGAGTGGTGCAGGCTTCGCAGCTCGTATCTCCAAGCTTTATGTGGACAACTTGATTGCGCGCGGACAGCTTATTTTGGACAATTTGAAACGAGTACACCGCGAATTTGGCACGTCATTAATAACTGGCATTGACGATCAGCTCATAAACCTTGGTGCTGACCGGATAGAACAGCAGTTTCTTGGGCTAGAGGGTGCATACCGGCGTCATTTAGGGCGACTGGGTTTACCCGCTGTGTCGCCGATCGGCTTGGCTATGCAATACGCCTTACAACAGGCTGCAATTGCAAATGAGATTCGCCAGTACATATGGGTTTTAAGAAAGGCTCCAATGAAGTCATCAGTTCAATCGGCAGGGCAACCTACTTTTATCATCAATGGCCCCGTCGGCGCCATACAAACTGCTCCGAATGCGGTAGCCCATGTCCAGCAGTTCGTTGGAGGGACGGACTTTGGAGCATTGGGCGATGCTTTAGCGCAATTGCGGGGGGCCATTCCCGTTCTGCATGAACTTGATGCTGATCAGCGAGAAAAACTAGCTTCTGATATCTCAGCTGCCGAGGCGGAAATTAAACGAGATGTGACAGATACGACTGCGCTTTTGGAGTGGCTAGCTGGTATTGGGGCAGTGGTGCAAACGCTTGGCAGTGCTCAACCCGCTTGGGAGGCTGTGCGTGTGGCGGCGAATTCTGTCGGTTTGCTCTTGTAAGCGCATTTGCTCAGTAGTAGCTTGTAGTCTGCCGTTGATATGTTGTTGCGCTCTTTTACGGAGCAGTTCTCCCGCGTAGCCTCCCTGTGCGACGACCTGCGTCAGCGCCTCACCGCCGCCCGCACCCAGCAGGCACTGGTGAAGGCGGTGGCTTGAACGCGCTCGGTTGGGGTCAGCCAAGCCACGCGCTCAAACGCGTCTGACATTCTGAGTTGGGTAGCCGTGCGCCATTGCTCAGCATGGCATTGAGGCCATAGGCTGCAATGGTGCCGCTAAGCACACCATGTTCCACCAGTTGATCCAGAAGCCACAACACGCCAAAGACCCGTATTCCGTCTAGGGTCGCCTGTTTGCGCAAACGGCCATCGCCGGTGAGCAGGGAAAAACCGGTGTCTTGTGCCAGCAAGTAGCACGACACATCAGCCAACGAGCTGTTGTTGTGGGCTGCCATGAGGTCAAACAGGCGGACGGTGGCCGCTTCGTCCAGGCTTTGTACAACTAAACCCTTGGCACGCAGCGCTACCGGGTCAAAGTCTTGGAGCTCCTCAAGTACAAAGTCTGTACTGCAGAGCTGAAACGGCAGGTCAAACAGCGTATCCAGCAGACCCGCATTGCGGAAGTCGATCCAGATATTGGTATCGCTGATATAGACCTGCTGGGTCATGCAGGTTCTGGCAAGCGGCTCAGCGTGGGGTCCAGTTCATCAACCCGGCATTGCATGAATTCTGCTGCCCTGGAGGGGCTGATCAGGTTTTGCGCCAAGCCCCGCAATACCAGACTTTCAAAGCGCCGTGGTTGTTCGGGCAGAAGCGGCTCCGGTTCTGCGGTTCGCCAGCCTTTGCTGCTGAAATCTATAAAGGCGGCGCTGTAGCCCGCATCGGTCAGCAAGTGCAGGTCTTTTAGGCGCCGCAGGGCGACTTGCATAGACACGCCATAGCGCCGTTTTGCGTTGAGTAGCTCTGCTGCAAACACGCGGGTACGCTTGTGCGACCCAAAATCTGCAACGACTTTATCAGCTGGGTAGAGGAAGGCGCCTGCAAAGCGATGGCAAGCATGTTCTACCTGCGCCTCGGGCATCTCAGGCGGGAAAGCCATAACCCAGTGCCCCAACTCATGCGCTGCAGTGAAGCGCATGCGTTCGCCGGGTCGGCTCCGGTTCAGTGCAATGAGCACGTGTTGCTCATCATGGGTTGCCGCGCAAGCGCCGTCAAAACCATCCACACCATCAAGCAGGGCAACTTTGATGCCGCTTTCTTCCAGCAGCTCAGTAAGGTGGGCAATGGCATCACCACCGATGCAAAGTTGATTGCGCAATTGTTGGGCAGCGCCTTCTGCGTCGTCCATGCGGACAATAGGAAATTGCCGTGGAGCCAATTGCACGACAAGGCCTTCGCCAGTGTCGAAGCAGCGTTCCAGCGCCACGTACCGCTCCAGCTGCTCGCGCATTTGCTCCGCCACCTGCTGCTGGCGGTATTTTGGCATCTTGGCAAGCTTGCGGAACTCCAGCGGGGCAAGCTCTATGGCTTCCTTGCGGAAAAAATACTCTGGCTTAACGTTAAGTGCTTTGGCGAGTTGCAGGATGCGAGTCGAGTTGGGCGCACCATCGCCTTTTTCAAATTTGCTTAATCCCTGTTTGCTGATATTGCCAAGGCGCTGTGCGAGCACTTCAAGACTGAGGCCCCGCAGCACGCGCGCTCGGCGGATACGATCGTGAATCATAGCGGCCTTTTAGTTGACAAAATTTATATAATATCTAAATTTGTCAACCAATGCCAGTTCGTTGTGAGAAGCCCTTTTAGAGATTAACAATCTCGATCGGTTTAGAAGCTGGACTTGGACTTATAGAGTGACTCCTGAACCCATGAAACCCTACGCCATCCTCTTCGTCTGCATGGGCAATATCTGCCGCAGCCCTACGGCTGACGGTGTGCTGCGCGCCAAGCTGCAGCAGTTCCATTTGCAGCACCAGGTGCAGGTCGATTCTGCAGGTACACACAACTTCCACCCCGGCAGCCCGCCTGACGAAAGATCACAAGAACACGCGGCGCGCCGGGGCTATGACCTGTCTGCATTGCGCGCCCGCCAGATCGGTGACGCCGACTTTGAATCTTTCGATCTGATCCTGGCGATGGACTGGGACAACCTGGCGCTGGTGCAGGACCTGTGCCCCCCTCAGCATCAAAACAAAGTCAGGCGCCTCACCGAGTTTTGTCAACAGCTCGACAGCCCGGTGGTGCCCGACCCTTATGACGGGGGTGATGCCGGTTTTGAGCAGGTGCTTGATCTGGTGGAGGACGCCTGCAACGGCCTCTTGCTGCATGTGCAGCGGAGAAAGGATTAAAACAAGCCTGATCTTCTGGTGGTGACAAGAACACTGCCAGAAGGTTTTTTGCTATCTATTCAATAGCTGCCACCGCATTTTTTACAAGGGCCTAAGCCTGATTTGGCCATGAATTCCCATGCGCCCGGCTTGTCACGACTGCAAAGAGTCACGAGCCCACCAGCGAAAGCGTTGGTACCGCCGAAGCTACCCGCAATGCCGGTATGTCCCCCTCATCGACCATCAGCTCTTTGCGCAGCATTTGCACCCCGCCAAAAATTGTGGCGAAGGCAACATCCTTGGCATCCCGCCCGGTGCCTACCCGCACCAGGCGGTCCAGCGGGGCCATTTTGGTGCCGTCAAACTGCACCCACTGGTTGTCCAGCCAGGCCTCAAACACGGCATGAAAATCCTGTGGCGGCTCTTCAAAATAGACGTAACCCACCACCAGCCGCGCCGGAATATTGAGCGCCCGGCACAGTGTGATGCCCAAGTGCGCAAAGTCACGGCACACACCGGCACGCTGCACGAACACTTCCTGCGAGGTGGTGGTCGAGTTGCTGAAGCCGGGCATGTAGTAAATCGACTCATGCAACCAGCTTTCAACGGCACGCACCCGGCTCAGCCCTTGCGGCAAGTGGCCAAACAGCTGCTGCGCGGCGCGGCTCATCACGTCTGACTCGCAGTAACGACTGGGCATGAGGTAACGCAGAATCTCATCGGGAATCGCTGTGACCGGCGACTCGTCGAGGTGCAGCAGTTGTGGGCGCGGGTTGATCTCGACCTTGGCGTTGTAGTTCACAGACAGCACGCCCTTGGGCGCGTCCAGCCGCACAAAGCGGTTGCCACTGCGGTCGTCGCAAAAGGTGCGTACCTTCATGCTGGGCGTGATGGTCAGGCGTTCTTCAACCGTGCGGTGTGCATCATGAAAAGCCGCTTCGATATGGAACAAAAAGTGCGCAGGATGTGTGACTTCATAGTCAAGCTGCAGGTCAATGGTGGCGGTGTGCATCGGGTTCTTGGGAATAGGGGCGGGTTGTGAAAATAACAAGGCTGGCTGCGTGCGCAGGCTTACAAGGGGACACAGCGCTGCGGTAGACGACCTTCCGGCCTGGCTGTGGCCGAAAGGGTGTTGAAATCAGTGAACCAGTTTTGGCAGGTCACCAAAATAACATGGGCAGCGCGTTCGGGAATGTCGCTGTCATGGCATGCACGGCGGCGGGATTTCAAGCGCAGAATCAGCAAAAACTCGGCGATGCCTGCACGAAAACCAGTGCCGCGCCTTGAAGGTGTGGGCATCTATTTGAGCGCCTTGCGGGCTGCGCCTATCCCGAGTGCGGCCAGGACAATAAAAACAATGGCCAGAATCAGGAACAGACCGAACAGGATTTTGGCGATGCCTGCCGAACCCGCAGCAATGCCACCAAAGCCCAGAGCACCGGCGATCAGTGAGATCACTGCAAAAATAATGGCGTACTTGAGCATACTGTTCTCCCGTGCAACCGGCGTTGGCAGATTCAAGCCAGCGCAGCAATGCAATAAAGTTAAGATGACTTGATGCTAAAAGCCGGGCCTGCGCCGACGCATCGGCAAGTTGCGCATCCGGCTGTAGGACAAGTCGGGCGGGCTGCTGCAAAAAACCCGGCTTGCAGCTAGCATGTCAGCCTCACAGAGGCAGCCCGGTGTGCCAGCGCCTGCTGGCCATGGGCTCAACCCCTAACCACCGACTCAAAAAAAGGATGTCTTCATGAAGCTTTACTACTCCCCCGGCGCCTGCTCGCTGTCAGTTCACATCACGCTGCATGAGGCAGGCATGGATTTCACGCCGATTGCCGCGCCCACCAAAACCCACAAGCTGCCAGACGGCACCGACTACTACAGCATCAACCCGCTGGGCTACGTGCCGCTGCTGGAGCTGAACGACGGCACACGCCTGACCGAAGGCCCGGCCATCGTGCAGTACATCGCCGACCAGGTGCCCGAGAAAAACCTCGCTCCTGCCAACGGCACCGTGGCGCGGGCACAAATGCAGGGCTGGCTGAACTTCATTGGCACTGAGCTGCACAAAGGTTTTGCGCCCCTTTTCAACCCGGCTACACCGGCTGACTACAAACCCATGGTGGTTGAAAAACTGCTCAGCCGCTTCAAGTGGGTGGACGAGCAGCTGGCAGGTAAAAAGTATTTGATGGGCGATGCCTTCAGCGTGGCAGACCCGTACCTGTTCAACGTCAGCAACTGGGCACCCCTGGTGAAAGTTGATCTTTCAGGCTTTTCTAATCTGGCGACGTTTCGCGCCACGATGCGCGAACGGCCAGCGGTGCAGGCGGCCATGCGGGCTGAAGGCTTGATGAAGTAATTTCAGGCGCAGCAGGGGTTTTCCGACGCCAAAAAAAACGGGCCACCAGGGCCCGTTTTTTGCATTGAGGCAGCGCCTCGACAGTCTGGCAGCTGACCAGATTACTTCTTGGCTTCCATGGCCTTGCACTCGGCCTTCATTTTGTCGTCCATTTTTGGATCGGCTTTTTTGCAGGCGGCCATCATTTCTTCTTTTTTCTTGGCATCCATCGGCGCGCCCATGGGTGCGCCAGCGTGTGATGCAGCGAAAGCGGCACCAGAGACCATTGCAAACGACACCATGACCAGGGTAGAAAGTACTTTTTTCATAGGAGAACTCCAGAGATATTTTTGTTGATCGCCAAAATCGGCATACAAGCATAACTTCTCTATACACACTCCCGCAAGCACACACCAAGTAAACCCCTAGAAATGCTGTCAGTTCCGTCAAAAAACGGCTTTTTATGCGCGCTTACTGCATTGACTGCTGGTTCATGCGCTCCTTAATGCACCGCCTTCAACGCACGCCGGTATTGCACCGCCTCTGCCACATGGGTGATTTGCACGGTGCGTGCGTCTGCCAGGTCGGCGATGGTGCGCGCCACCTTGAGGCAGCGGTGAATGCTGCGGCCTGACCAGCCCAGGCGTGTGGCGGCGGTGTTTAAAAACCTGGCCGCTGCATCGTCGAGTTTGCATTGCTCGTCAATCGCCTGGCCGCTCAGTGCCTGGTTGGTGTCGCCCTGGCGCTGTATGGCGCGTGCTCTGGCCTGCACCACACGCAACCGTATGGCCTCGGTGCTCTCGCCGGGCGGCGTGTTGATCAGCTCATGAGCGGCCAGCGCACCCACTTCGACATGCAGGTCAATCCGGTCCAGCAGCGGCCCGCTGAGCTTGCCTTGATAGCGTGCAACCTGGTCGGGCGAGCAGCGACAGGCGCGCAAACTGGAGCCCAGATAGCCGCAGGGGCAAGGGTTCATGGCCGCGATCAACTGAAAACATGCCGGGAACTCGGCCCGGTGCGCGGCGCGCGATATGGTGATGGTGCCGGACTCCAGCGGCTCCCGCAGGGCTTCGAGTGCAGCGCGGGGGAACTCGGGCAGCTCGTCCAGAAAAAGCACGCCCCGGTGCGCCAGTGAAATCTCGCCCGGCCGGGGTGGCGAGCCACCGCCCACCAAGGCCACTGCGCTGGCCGTGTGATGTGGCGCGCAGGTCGGGCGCACAGCCCATTTGTCAAGCGAAAAGCGCCCACCCAGCGAGGCCACAGCGGCGCTTTCAAGCGCCTCGTCGGTGGTCATGGCGGGCAGCAGGCCGGCAAAGCGCTGGGCCAGCATGGACTTGCCCGAGCCGGGCGCGCCCATCATGAGCACGCTGTGCCCGCCCGCTGCGGCAATCTCCAATGCGCGCCGGGCTGCCGCCTGGCCTTTGACATCGGCCATGTCGGCGTAGTGTGCACGGGGTTGCCGTTCAGCGGCGCTCACCCGGCTCCAGCCGTCCAGCACGTCTGGCGGGGTATCGCCCGGCAAAAACTGCCGCACCACGTCAAGCAGGTGGCGGGCCTGGTAGATTTCAGCGTCAGGCACCAGCGCGGCCTCTTGCGCACTGCCGTCAGGCAACACCAGCCTGGGGAGCGGCCCTGTCGTCTGCCGCGCCTGCGTTGCCAGAGCCAGGCTCATGGCCAGCGCGCCGCGCACGGGCCGCAACTCGCCGCCCAGAGACAGCTCACCCGCAAATTCATAGCCCTTGAGCTTGTTGGCGTCGATCTGGCCACTGGCAGCCAGAATGCCCAGCGCGATGGGTAAATCGAAGCGGCCCGAGTCTTTGGGCAAATCAGCCGGGGCCAGATTGACGGTGATTCTTTTGTTGCCCGGAAACTCCAGCCCGGTGTTTTGTATGGCCGAGCGCACCCGCTCACGCGCTTCCTTGACTTCGGTTTCAGCCAGACCGACCAGCGTGAAGCTGGGCAGGCCGTTGGCCAGATGCACTTCTACGCACACTGGCTTGGCCTCCAGGCCGAGTAAAGCGCGGCTATGCACTAAAGACAGGCTCATTTTTGAACTCCCCATTCGTTTGCATCAAACAGGTGCACTGCCCGAGGGTTGTTTGTGCGCTTATTTGGTGCATTTTTTACTTTGACTGAACGCCATTCACAACGCAGCACGGCCTGAAATGGTAGCCCCTCTGCGGTGCCAGCCGCGCAGTTTTGGCACGCTACGTGCTAATGGTTATCCCGACAAAGCCAACTCCCACAGGAACACCCTCATGAAACCACATCCATTGCAGAGCGCACTTTCAGCGGCTTTGATTCTCAGATGGCTCGATTGATGCAACCCCCGTCACACAACGCAAGCAGCGCACGGCCCCGCTTTACTTTTCACTCCAGAGGAAACCGAACATGAAACTCGTCACGGCCATCATCAAACCGTTCAAGCTCGATGAGGTGCGCGAAGCACTGTCGAGCATTGGCGTACAGGGCATCACGGTCACTGAAGTTAAGGGCTTTGGTCGCCAGAAAGGACACACCGAGCTGTACCGCGGCGCTGAGTATGTGGTGGACTTTTTGCCCAAAGTCAAAATTGAAGCGGCTGTTTCTGACGAGCTGGTGGACCGTGTGATCGAAGCGGTTGAAGGCGCAGCCCGCACCGGCAAGATCGGCGATGGCAAGGTTTTTGTCTATAACCTTGAACAGGTGGTTCGCATCCGTACCGGTGAAACCGGCAAGGAGGCGCTTTGAAGCGCCGCACAAAAGCGTCGTTTTAAAGCCAACAAGAAAAGAGAGCACTGACATGAAAAAACTACTCGCATCCTTCGTTCTGGGGCTCAGCCTGATGGCCAGCGGCGCCGCCGTATGGGCGCAGGCCCCCGCAGCAGACAGCGCTGCAACAACGGCTCCTGCAGCGGTCTCTACACCAGCGCCTGCCGAAACCAAACCGGCTGACATGGCCGCTGCCGCACCCGTGCCTGCAACTGCCGCAGCGGCGGCAGCAGTTGCTGTTGCGGCAGCGGCTTCAGCACCGCCCGCACCCGTGCCCAATAAGGGCGACACCACCTGGATGATGGTCTCGACGTTGCTGGTCATCATGATGACGGTTCCTGGCCTGGCCCTGTTCTATGGCGGCCTGGTGCGCAGCAAAAACATGCTGTCTGTGCTGATGCAGATCATGGTGACGTTTTCGATGATCGTTGTGCTGTGGTTCATCTACGGCTACAGCCTGGCTTTTACGGAAGGCAACGCTTTTATCGGCGGGTTTGACAGGCTGTTCATGAAAGGCATCTGGGACAACGCGGCGGGCACCTTCGCTAACGCCGCTACGTTCAGCAAAGGTGTCTATATTCCTGAAATCGTGTATTCAGCTTTCCAGGCCACGTTTGCCGGCATCACGTGTTGCCTGATCGTGGGTGCTTTTGCAGAGCGCATCAAGTTCTCTGCCGTGCTGATGTTCATGGCCATCTGGTTCACGTTCAGCTACGCACCGATTGCGCACATGGTGTGGTTCTGGATGGGCCCGGACGCCTACACCGGCAAGGAAGTGGTTGACGCCATGAACGGCAAGGCAGGCTACCTCTGGCAGTCTGGCGCGCTGGACTTTGCAGGTGGCACCGTCGTACACATCAACGCTGCCGTTGCCGGCCTGGTCGGTGCCTACGTGATCGGCAAACGCGTCGGTTATGGCAAGGAAGCCATGGCACCGCACAGCCTGACATTGACCATGGTCGGTGCGGCATTGCTCTGGGTGGGCTGGTTTGGTTTCAATGCCGGCTCTGCACTGGAGGCCAACGGCTTTGCGGCTCTGGCCTTCATCAACACGCTGGGTGCAACCGCTGCTGCGGTGCTGGCATGGTGCATTGGTGAGGCGCTGATGCGCGGCAAGGCGTCCATGCTGGGTGCGGCGTCGGGTGCAGTTGCAGGCCTGGTGGCGATCACGCCAGCTGCCGGTAACGTCGGTATCGGTGGCGGTCTGGTGATTGGCTTCCTGGCGGGTTTTGCCTGCCTGTGGGGTGTCAATGGCCTGAAGAAATTGCTCGGTGCAGACGATTCACTCGATGTTTTTGGCGTGCACGGTATTGGCGGCATTCTGGGCGCCATCCTGACCGGTGTGTTCAATTCCCCAGCTCTGGGTGGCCCCAGCTTTGTGGGTGACTGGGTCACAGCCACCAGCGTCACAGCGGCTGATTACTCCATCGTCTCGCAAGTGTGGATTCAAACCAAGGCCGTGCTGATCACGGTGGTGTGGTCCGGCGTGGTGTCGTTCATCGCCTACAAGGTGGTGGACCTGACCATCGGCCTGCGTGTGAGCGAAGAAGACGAGCGCGAAGGCCTGGATATCGCCTCGCACGGTGAGACCGCTTACAACCGTTGATTTGCACAGGCTTGCACTGGCCTGTTGCCTGATGCATTGAATGCGGTGTACTGAGGCGTTCAGACACCGCATTCATCTGAAAAATCTCCTCTGGATATTCAGCCCGCTGGCGTCAAGTCAGGGGGCTTTTTTTTGTCTGTACAGTCATGATTCATTGGCCAACTACTTTTACAAAGCGAGATGCATGACCTGGACCACCGTCACCACCCACCTTGGCCATCCCAGCGCGCTGGGCGAGTCGCCCTTCTGGCACCCTGACGAGCGCGCTCTGTACTGGATAGACATACCCGGCCAGCTGATTCACCGCCTCAATGTGGCCACGGACACCACGCAGAGCTGGGCCATGCCCTCCGAGCCGGGCAGCATCGCCCCCGCGCGTGATGCCAACGGCAACGCCAGCGGTCTGGTGATTGCCCTGCGTGACGGCATCTACCGGGCGCGCGAATGGGGCGGCGCTTTGCAACTGCTGGCCAAAGCCACGCATGACACCGCCACCACGCGCTTTAACGATGGCAAGGCCGACCCCTGCGGGCGCTTTTGGGCGGGCACCATGTACGAGCCGCGTGATGTGGCCAGCGCACAGCTTTTTTCCATCGACTGCCGCAACGGCCAGGCACCGGGCTTGACGCCGAGCCTGACATTAAAAGCAGACCAGGCCACCATCGCCAATGGTCTGGCCTGGTCACCGGACGCCGCCACGCTGTACTGGTCTGACACCACCACCCACACCATTCGTGCCTGGGACTGGAACAGCCAGACCAGTGCCATGACGCGCGAGCGCATTTTCAAAAAATGGCCCGGCAAGCCTGCTGGCTGGGTTGCAGGCCAGACGGGCTACGGCGGCCGGCCCGACGGTGCAGCGGTCGATATAGAGGGCAATTACTACGTTGCCATGTTTGAAGGCGGCCGGGTGCTCAAGCTCTCGCCTGCAGGCGAAGTGCTGCAAGACATACCCGTGCCCGCCCTGTGCCCCACCATGCCCTGCTTTGGCGGGGATGACCTGAAAACGCTTTACCTCACCAGCGCCCGTTACAAGCGCAGCGCGGCAGAGCTGCAAACCTGGCCCGACTCGGGATGCGTGTTTTCAATGCCTGTGGATGTGCCGGGTTTACCGGTCAATTTCTTTCTGGATTGAGGCTGCGTTCAAACGGTATCAAAAACCGGCGCAAAAAAACCGAACGGCTTGCGTTCAAAAAAATCAACACGGTATTTTGATTAGCGACTTACCATCGACGGCATGTCCTTAGCCCTTGATGCCTCCGCCCAATTCGTTGACCGCGTGCGCAGCGCCGCTACCACCACGACGCCCTTGCGTATTCGCGGGGGCGGCAGCAAGGACTTTTATGCCCACGCGCTGGAGGGTGAACTGCTAGCCACCACTGCGCTGGCAGGCATCACCAGTTATGAGCCCAGCGAGCTGGTCATCACAGCGGGGGCAGGCACACCGCTGCTGGAACTGGAGGCGCTGTTGGCCGCCCACGGCCAGTGCCTGCCGTTCGAGCCACCGCATTTTTCAGCCACCTCCACCATTGGCGGCGTGGTTGCCAGCGGCTTGAGTGGCCCGGCCCGCGCCAGTGTGGGCGGGGTGCGTGACTACGTGCTGGGCGTGAAAATCATCAACGGCAAGGGCGAGCATTTGACCTTTGGTGGCCAGGTCATGAAAAATGTGGCGGGTTATGACGTATCGCGCCTGATGGCGGGCAGCATGGGCACGCTGGGGCTGATCACTGAAGTCAGCCTGAAAGTGCTGCCTGTGGCACCGGCTGAGGCCACACTGCGTTTTGAATGCAGCCAGGCCCAAGCGCTGCAATGGCTGCATGCCTGGGGCGCAAAGCCGCTGCCCCTGAATGCGAGTTACTGGGTGGAGGACAACGGGCTTGGCACCCTCTACTTGCGCCTGCGTGGTGCTGTCGCCGCTGTTGAGGCCGCCTGCAAAACACTGGGTGGTGAACGTCAGGACCAGCAAAGTGCCGCCGCCGACTGGCAAGCCCTGCGTGACCAGCAACTGCGCTGGCACCACGCCCGCAGCAGCACACAGGACCTGTGGCGCCTGTCGCTGCCGCAAACCACGCCTGCACTGGAATTGCCCGATGCGCCATTGATCGAGTGGCATGGCGGCCTGCGCTGGGTACGCGCTGACGCAGCGCAGGGCCCAGGCCTGCGCGCCGCTGCCCAGGCTGCGGGGGGTCATGCTACGCTTTTCATAGCAGCCAGCGCAGGCAAAACATGCGCTGAAGCCCGTTTTGATGCTTTAAAACCACCGTTAGACCGTATTCACAAAGCCCTCAAGCACGAGTTTGACCCGGCAGGCATTTTCAACCCGCACCGCCTGTCGGCGCACTGGTAGCCCGGCTACCTGCCCCAACCATGCGCCGCCTGCGTCACCTCACCGGACAACACCGCACGGCTGCGACCAACCGGCAGCTGGGCAGCATGCTGGCGTTTAACGCCGGGGCCGTCAATGCGGGCGGCTTTTTGCTGATCAGCATGTACACCTCCCACATGACAGGGTTTGCCTCCATGCTGGCGGACAATTTGGTGCTGGGCGACATGAAACTGGTGTTGGCGGCATCCGGGGCCTTGCTGGCGTTTACGGCCGGGGCCGCGTTCACGTCCGTGATGGTGAACTGGTCACGCCACAACTGGTCGCGCAGTGAATACGCCCTGCCCCTGCTGGTCGAAGCCGTGCTGCTGCTGATTTTTGGCCTGATGGGTGCCACCCTGAGCCGGCACGCGCCCTTCACCGTTCCCCTGACGCTGCTGATACTGGCCTTCATCATGGGGCTGCAGAACGCGCTCGTGAGCAAAATCTCATCGTCGCAAATCCGCACCACCCACATGACCGGCATCATCACCGACCTGGGCATTGAGCTGGGCAAACTGGTGTACTGGAACCGCACCCAAAGTCCGCTCGACTCGCGCGTAAGGGCCAACCGCATCAAGCTGCGGCTGTACGGCACGCTGCTAGGCATGTTTGTGCTGGGTGGTCTGGTCGGGGCGCTGGGGTTCAAGTACATCGGTTTTATCTGGGTGGTGCCGCTGGCCATTGGCCTGCTCACGCTGGCCTTGCCCCCGCTGTTTCTGGACTGGCGGCGCGCCCTGCGCAAAAAAGCCAACCTCAAGGCCAACGCTACCCAATAGTCGCCCAAAAGGCAGTCTGAAAACATATGCAAACCAAACTTTCTCCTGAATTCCAGAACTCCCCCGATGGCCTGGAGGCCGAAGCCATTTTGCGAAAATGTGTGCACTGCGGTTTTTGCACCGCCACCTGCCCCACTTACCAGCTGCTGGGCGACGAGCTGGACGGCCCGCGTGGCCGCATCTACCTGATCAAACAGGTTCTTGAAGGTGAAGCCCCCACACGAAAAACCCAGCTGCATCTGGACCGCTGCCTGACCTGCCGCAATTGCGAAACCACCTGCCCCAGCGGCGTGCAGTACGGCCACCTGATTGACATTGGCCGCAAGCTGGTCGATGAACGCGTGCCCCGGCCTGTTGCCAATAAAGCCGTGCGCTGGGCGCTGAAAGAAGGCCTGCCGTCGCCGCTGTTTGGCCCGGCCATGGCCATGGGCCAGGCAGTGCGCGGCCTGCTGCCTGCATCGCTTAAAAACAAGGTGCCTGCACGTCAGTCAGCAGGCGTGCGGCCCACGCGGCAACATGCGCGCAAGGTGCTCATGCTTGAAGGCTGCGTACAACCCGCCATGATGCCCAACATCAACTCAGCTACTGCCCGTGTGCTGGACGCAGCGGGCATTCAGGTCGTACCGGTGCCCAAAGCCGGGTGCTGCGGTGCCGTCAAGTTTCACCTGAACGACCAGGACGGCGGCAAACGCGAAATGAAGCGCAACATTGATGCTTGGTGGCCACTGGTTGAGACAGCCGATGGTTCAGCGGCAGGTGTTGAAGCCATCGTCATGAACGCCTCTGGCTGCGGCGTCACTGTCAAGGAATACGGCCACATCCTGCGTGACGACCCGCTCTACGCCGCCAAAGCCGCCCGCATCAGCGAGCTCACGCGCGACCTGAGCGAGCTGCTGCCAGAGCTGGTGACGATACTCAAATCCGTTCGCCCTGAGCTTGTCGAAGGGATTGCCCAATCCAAAGGCCAAATCGCCTTTCACCCGCCCTGCACGCTGCAGCATGGCCAGCAGCTGCGCGGCGGTGTTGAAAAATATCTGGGCGAGCTCGGGTTTCAAATCAAGGTCGCCAGTTGTGAAGCCAACTTGTGCTGCGGCTCTGCCGGTACGTACTCCGTGCTGCAACCCGAGATCGCCTACCAGCTGCGCGACCGCAAGCTGGGCCACCTCGGCGAGATGAACCCCGAAGTGATCGCCTCAGCCAACATCGGCTGCATCACCCACCTGCAAAGCGGCACAGAAACACCGGTGCGGCATTGGGTTGAGCTGCTCGATGACGCGCTGGCTGCAGGCTGAGTGCAACGGGCAGAGTGGCGTGTATTTGCTGTCGGTGGCGATGCGCCTGGTTGATTTTCAGTCCAGTGAACAGACGACATCTGAAAAGATCTTTGCAATTCCTTACTTCTAAGGTCTCATTGGAGACCCGCTGACTGTGGTCGATTCAGGAGCAGCAACCTGTGCGACTTTCATAATGCTGATGAACTTGCGAAGTTGGAGGAGTTTTCGCTTAGAGTACCTGTGCTGGTGACATTTTCTGCGTAGCTTGAGGTTACCAAAGAATTGGAGATTTTCAAACATGACTGATGTGTCTGTTCAGGCAACAAGTGTGATTCAAAAGCGCAACAATGTTCAAATACGAGGTAACGGCCCGACCACCCTGGTCTTTGTTCATGGCTTCGGCTGCGACCAGAATATGTGGCGTCTGATGGCACCTGCTTTCGAGGCCCGGTTTCGCACCGTGCTGGTTGATCTGGTGGGGAGTGGATGCTCCGACCTGTCGGCTTACAACCGGCAAAAATACGATTCGCTTCAGGGTCATGCAGACGACATGATCGAAGTCATTGAAGAGTTCGCTGTTGGGCCGGTCATTTTCGTCGGTCATTCGGTCAGCGCCATGATCGGCGTGCTGGCAGGCGTGAAGGCACCTGAAAAATTCGTCGGTCAGGTCATGGTCGGGCCTTCCCCGTGCTACATCAATGACGCCGACTACAACGGCGGCTTCACCCGGCAAGACATCGATACGCTGCTTGAGACGCTGGAAAGCAACTATCTGGGCTGGTCGAGCAGTATGGCGCCAGCCATCATGGGCGCACCGGAACAACCCGAACTGGGGCAAGAGCTGACCAACAGCTTTTGCCGCACCGACCCGGAGATTGCCAAACACTTTGCCCGGGTGACCTTCTTGTCAGACCACCGTGCCGATCTGGCCCAGCTTGATCTGCCCACGCTGATCCTGCAAAGCAGTGATGATTTAATCGCCCAACAGTTCGTGGGCGAATATATGTATCGCACCTTGCCACGCAGCACGCTGCGAATCATCGACAACGTCGGCCACTGCCCACATCTGAGCCAGCCAAAAGCCTGCATCAGCGCGGTTGAGGAATTCTTGCGCAGTGTCGGCCACTGAAACCCCACGCCCACCAGAGGTACCCGAGAGCCCAGAGTTGACTGCCGACGCGCTCTATGAGCATGCCCCGTGCGGTCTGCTGGTGACTGACCCCGACGGGACGATTCGTCGCATCAACGCTACCTTTTGCAGCTGGACCGGCCACAAACCCGAGGCGCTGGTGGGCCAGCGCAAGCTACAGGATTTGCTAACCATGGGCGGGCGCATCTTTCACCAGACACACTGGACGCCGCTGCTGCACATGCAGGGTTCAGTGGCCGAGGTCAAACTCGACATCGTTCACCACGACGGCCACACCATTCCCATGGTAATGAATGCCACGCGGCGCGGCAGCGGGGAGCACTTGCGCCATGAGATTGCACTGTTTGTCGTGCAAGACCGGCACAAATACGAGCGTGAACTGTTGGTGGCGAGAAAACGCGCTGAAGAGCTGGCCGAGAAGGAACAACAGGCCCAGCAACAACTCCAGCTGGCCCAGGCTGAGATCGGCCGTCAGCATGCTCTGGAAGTGACGACGCTGCAGCGACAGGAGCAGGAAATGTCACGTTTGAACGAGCAGCTCGATGAACGCGTCAGGCAGCGTACCGAATCACTTGAAAAGGCCAACGCTGAACTTCGCAGCTTTACCCATTCGCTGGCCCACGACCTGCGCACCCCGATCACGACCATTGGCGGCTTGAGTGGAAGACTAGAACAAATGCTTGGCGATGCCAGTGATGAACGAATCCGGCACCTGGCTCACCGCATTCGGCTGGCAGCCAACCAAATGGCAGATTTCACCGATGCACTCCTCAGTTTGGCAGGGCTTTCGCAGGTGGAACTGCGGGTCACAGATGTGGACCTGAGCGGCTTGGCCTGCAGCACTCTGGCCAATTTGCAGGAACATGATGCGCAGCGCGTTGTGCGGTTGACGGTTCAGAAAAATCTGCATGTCCGGGGGGACGCAAAGTTGCTACGCTTGGTGATGGATCAACTGCTCGGCAACGCCTGGAAATTCACCAGCTTGCGCGAAGTCGCAGAAATCTCCCTCACGTCCGATGAGGATGCGTCAGGTGACAGGTGGTACTGCATCAGGGATAACGGTGTGGGCTTTAACCCGTCATATGCTGACAAGCTCTTCAACAGCTTTCAGCGGCTGCACTCGCCCGAAGAATTTCCTGGCATGGGCGTTGGCCTGGCCAATGTGGCACGCATTGTCAGCCGACATGAGGGCCGCATCTGGGCCGAATCGACAGAAGGTCAGGGCGCGGCTTTTTTCTTTACTCTGGGTGTCCAACGGATACAGGCAGGCGCAAACTTGTAAGGCTGGCGGCCTGTTCACGCACACCCCTGTCACAGTGACAGCATTGGATTCAGGGTGTATTGTTTGACCGCTTGCCCTACAACGCCATGAGCAATACATGATCTGCGCTGACAGACCAGGGCAAGTGACAGGCTGGTAGTTTCAGTTTCAGTTTCAGATTGAGCAGATCACTTGTAAAACGACTCAACCTTCCCCTTGAGCTTGATCGTCAACGGGTTGCCCTTGCGGTCAACCTTGTTGCCCACGGGCACCTTGATCCAGCCTTCGCTGATGCAGTACTCCTGCACATCGTTACGCTCTTTGTCATTAAAGAGAATGCCCACATCATGCTCAAAGATGGCCTTGTTGAAGTGTGGGCTGCGCTCGTCGGTTGACAGGTGGTCGGGCAGCTCTGGACGTTGGGTGGTTTCGGTCATGGGTTGGAAAGTAAATAAATGAGCAGCTGGTGCGGTGTGGTGATTACACCTTGGCTGTGGTGGGCGGTGCTACCTTGTCCTGGGTTTTTGTATCAAAGTCGCTGGCCTCGTGGCGCTCATGCAGCTGGCTTGATAGCTCACCGAACACGCGGTTGACCTTGCGGCCACGTTGCACGGCAGGACGCGCGGCGATCTCATCCGTCCAGCGCAGCACGTTCTTGTATTCGTGCACGCTCAGGAATTCACCCGCTTCATAAATCAAGCCTTTGACCAGCGCGCCGTACCAGGGCCATACGGCCATATCGGCGATGGTGTACGCATCACCCGCCAGAAAACGGTGCTCTGCCAGCTGGCGGTCCAGCACATCAAGCTGGCGCTTGACTTCCATGGCGTAGCGGTTGATCGGGTATTCAAACTTGGCGGGTGCGTAGGCATAGAAATGGCCAAAGCCACCGCCCAAAAAGGGCGCACTGCCCATCTGCCAGAAAAGCCACGACAGGCACTCGGCACGCGCTGCACCGCTTGCGGGCAAGAAGGCACCAAACTTTTCGGCCAGGTATTGCAAGATCGCACCGGACTCAAAGATGCGCACCGGTGTTGTACCGCTGTGATCCATCAGCGCGGGGATTTTCGAGTTGGGGTTGACCGCTACAAACCCGCTGCCGAACTGGTCGCCATCGTTGATGCGAATCAGCCAGGCGTCGTACTCGGCACCGCTGTAGCCCAGCGCCAGGAGTTCCTCCAGCATGATGGTGACCTTCACGCCGTTGGGCGTGGCCAATGAATAAAGCTGTAGCGGATGACGCCCAACAGGCAAGACCTTGTCGTGCATGGCACCGGCAACCGGCCGGTTGATGCTGGCAAACTTGCCACCGCTTTCTTTGTCCCAGGTCCAGACTTTGGGTGGGGTGTAGTCGTTCGCGTGGTCATTCGTTTGGTGGTTTGTGTCGCTCATAAAATTACCTCATTCATGTTAAAAACGTTCGACCCACGGGCGAACTTCTATCTCCCACGACCAGGCGTTGCGCGGTTGTGCCAGCAGGTGCACATAGCTGGCAGCAATGGCGTCAGGGTCGAGTTGCGTATCAAGCCCGTCATTGGGCGCACCGGCAGGCCGGATGGAACCATCCACCACGACATGCGCTACGTGAATGCCCTGGGGCGACAGTTCGCGGGCCATGCTTTGCGCCAAACCGCGCAGTGCAAACTTGCCCATTGCGAACGCTGCCGATTGCGCATAGCCCTTGACCCCGGCCGACGCACCTGTGAAAAGCACTGCGCCATGCCGCTGGGGCAACATGCGGCGCACGGCTTGTTGCGCGACACGAAAAGCCGCAATCGCAGTCACGTCAACAGCCTGCGCAACAGCTTCGGCATCAACCTCGACAAAAGCGCCGCGAACGCGCTGGCTGGCGTTATAGACAACAAGGTCTGGCGCGCCCCCGAGTTGCACTGCAGCAGCATCAAACATGGATTCAACAGCTGCAGCATTGCTGGCGTCGGCAACCAGAGCTACCGCTCCGGTCTCAAGGGCGATGGCCTCAAGCGGCTCCAGCCTGCGGGCTGCAACAGCCACACGCATGCCACATTGACCTGCAAAAGCGCGCGCCAAGCTGGCACCGAGCCCGGAACCCGCGCCAACAATCAACGCGCGCCGGTAAGGCGTCTCGCTCACACAGCACCCTGCCCGGAAAGACGGGCGTTTTGCGGGAACATCATTTTCTTGGCGTCATCATCCATCTCGGTTTTATAGGCGTTTTTGGCTTTGAGCGCCTCGGCTCGTTGCGCTGCCGGACGGGCGTTGATCTCGTCCAGCAAACGCTTGACATTTGGCAGCGAAGCCCAGGCATCATTTCCCAAAATGAAGGGCACGGCGCGAGCCCAGCCCCACACAGCCATGTCAACGATGGTGTAAGTGTCACCCAGCATGTAACGATGCTTTGCGAGCTGTGCATCAATCAATGCCCAGTGGCGCTGCGCCTCAAAATCATAGCGATTTACAGCGTAAACCTTGGGTTCGGGCGCGAAGTGTTTGAAATGCACAGCCTGACCAGAGTAAGGACCAATACCCGTTGCCACAAACATCAGCCACGACAGCATTTGAGCCCGCTGCGCAGGTGTGTTTTCAGGCAAGAACATGCCTGTTTTTTCAGCCAGATAAAGGAGGATGGCGTTGCTGTCAAAAACAACGGCGTCACCGTCCACAAGCGCAGGTGTTTTGGCATTGGGGTTGATGGCGGTGAATGCTGGCGCGTGCTGCTCGCCCTTGCGGGTATCTACGGGAACCAGTTCGTAAGGCAGACCCGCTTCTTCGAGAAAAAGGGCGACCTTGGCTGGGTTAGGCGACGGATGGTAGTAAAACTTGATCATGGGTTTTATTGGAGAAGTTGAGGTTTAAAGCCTTAGGGCTTGGTATGGCTGCAAAAAGCAGACATGCACTATTGCAGTTTTCATAGAACGCTGCACCGCGCCCGCGTTGCTTTGCCGTTGCCAGAAAACCCGGCAACACAAAGGCGTTTGCGTTAATGCCGGTGTCAAACGTCAATGTTTGCTGCACGCAGCGCGTTTGACTCGATGAACGCCCGACGTGGCTCGACCTCGTCGCCCATCAGCATGGTGAAAACCCGGTCGGCTTCAATAGCATCGTCAATCTGCACGCGCAGCAGGCGGCGCACGGTCGGGTCCATGGTGGTTTCCCACAGCTGCACCGGGTTCATCTCGCCTAGCCCTTTGTAGCGCTGGCGCGACGTGGCGTTTTCCGCCTGGGCAATCAGCCAGCGCATGGCCTGACGGAAGTCGGTGGCTTTTTCTTCCTTTTGCCGCTCGCCTTCACCACGCATGACTTTGGCACCGTCGCCAATCAGGCCCTTGAATGTGGCGGCTGCATCGGCCAGCATGGCGTAATCGGCACCGTGAACGAAGTCCTGCGTGAGCACGCTGCTCTTGACGTTGCCATGGTGGCGGCGGCTGATGCGCAAAATGGGTTTGTCCGTGCGCACGTCGAACTCTCCGGCAACTTCAGCTGCAGGCAAAAACGTTTGCAACGCAGCAGCAGATGCCTCGGCATCGGCCACCGTGTCCAGGTTCAAGTGCACGCCGTCAGCAATGGACCTGAGTGCTTCAGCATCCATGAAACCGCCCAGACGTGCAATCACGGACTGCGCCAGCTGGTGCTTGCGGGCCAGCTCGGCGAGGGTGTCGCCCGTCAGGACCGTGCTGCCTTCGCCACCGGTTTGCACAGACGCATCCTTGAGCGCAATACGCAACAAAAAAGCATCCAGCGCAGCGGTGTCCTTGAGGTACTGCTCTTCCCTGCCGGCCTTGACCTTGTACAGCGGTGGCTGGGCAATGTAGATGTGGCCACGTTCGACCAGCTCAGGCATCTGGCGATAGAAAAATGTCAGCAGCAGCGTGCGGATGTGCGCGCCGTCCACGTCGGCATCGGTCATGATGATGATGCGGTGGTAACGCAGCTTGGCGACATTGAAGTCGTCCGCACCGGGCGTGCCACCGACGCCGCCACCCTTGCCAATACCGGTACCCAGCGCCGTGATCAGAATCAGGATTTCATTGCTGGTCAACAACTTTTCATAACGCGCTTTTTCAACGTTCAGGATTTTGCCTCGCAGAGGCAGAATCGCCTGAAATTTGCGGTCGCGCCCTTGTTTGGCTGAACCACCGGCGGAGTCACCCTCGACCAGGTAGATTTCACACTCAGCCGGGTCTTTTTCCTGGCAGTCGGCCAGTTTGCCGGGCAGGCCCATGCCGTCGAGCACGCCTTTTCGGCGCGTCATGTCGCGTGCCTTGCGGGCCGCTTCACGCGCACGCGCAGCTTCAATGATTTTGCCGACGATGATTTTTGCATCCGCTGGCCGCTCTTGCAGATAGTCGTAAAGCAGCTTACTGACGATGTCTTCCACCGGGCCACGTACCTCACTGGACACCAGCTTGTCTTTGGTCTGGCTTGAAAATTTGGGCTCTGGCACCTTCACACTCAGCACACAGCACAGGCCTTCGCGCATGTCGTCGCCCGTGACTTCAACTTTGGCTTTTTTGGCAATCTCGCTGTCGTCAATGTATTTGTTGATCACACGCGTCATGGCAGCGCGCAGGCCGGTCAGGTGCGTGCCCCCATCGCGCTGGGGAATGTTGTTGGTAAAGCAGAGCACCTGCTCGCTGTAGCCGCTGTTCCACTGCATGGCGACTTCAACGCCAATATTGGTGCCCTGATCGCTCTGGCGGTCACCCATGGCAGCGAAAACGTTGGGGTTCAACACTGTCTTGCCCTTGTTGATGAAATCAACAAAGCCCTTGACGCCGCCCGCACCTGCAAAGTCGTCTTCCTTGCCGTTGCGTTCGTCTTTCAGACGAATTTTTACGCCATTGTTCAAAAAACTGAGTTCACGCAGTCGCTTGCTCAGAATCTCGTAATGAAAGTCCGAGTTGGTCTGAAAAATATCAAGGTCAGGCAAAAAGTGAACCTCCGTGCCACGCTTGTCAGTCTCTCCCATCACCTTCATCGGGGACACCTCAACCGGCCCGCTGGGTGTGTTGACGGATTCAAGCAGACGGTTCTGAACAAAACCTTTTGAAAACTCCATGACGTGTACCTTGCCGTCACGGCGAATGGTCAGGCGTAGCATTTTGCTGAGCGCATTGACGCAGCTCACACCCACGCCGTGCAGACCCCCTGAAACCTTGTAGCTGTTCTGGTTGAATTTGCCGCCGGCATGCAGTTCGGTCAGCGCAATTTCAGCGGCAGAACGTTTTGGCTCGTGCTTGTCGTCCATCTTGATGCCGGTCGGTATGCCCCGCCCATTGTCTGTCACGCTGATGGAATTGTCAGTGTGGATCGTCACCACAATGTCATCACAATGCCCTGCCAGGGACTCGTCAATCGAGTTGTCCACCACCTCAAACACCAGATGGTGCAGACCTGTGCCATCGGATGTATCGCCAATGTACATGCCGGGACGCTTGCGCACGGCCTCCAGGCCTTCCAGAATCTGGATGGAACCTTCACCATAGGCTTCAGACGCACCGGCCTGATTGGTGTCGATTTTTGGCTGGAAATTGGAACTTCCTTCCCCTGCAGCGCCGTTGTTGACGTTTACCTGATCGTCATGGCTGGATTCGACAGGCTTGTTTTCTTCGGTCATGGCTGGCTGGTCTCCCAATTTCTGTCCCAATTTCTCGGGCTTATTGAATCTCTTGAATGACCAAACCCGCTCTGGCAGCGGGTCCGGTTTGTCGTCTTGTCAAATGACAGGGCTAAATTCGCATGGGCATCACAACGTACTTGAATGCCGCATCATCCGGAATGGTCAGCAACGCGGAACTGTTGGAGTCCGCAAGCTCCATCTTGACCATGTCCTGGTCCATGTTCGAGAGCGCGTCAATCAGGTAGGTCACGTTAAAACCGATCTCGATGGCATCACCCGCATAGTCAATGTCAAGCTCGTCCACGGCTTCTTCCTGCTCGGCGTTGTTAGACGCCACACGCAAGGTGCCAGGCTCGATGTTCAGGCGAACACCCTTGAATTTTTCACTTGTCAAAATGGCGGTGCGCTGCAGACTCGCCAGCAGGGCAACGCGGCCCAGCGTGACGATATTTTTGTGATTCTTCGGGATCACACGGTTGTAGTCAGGAAATTTCCCTTCCACCAGCTTGGTCACAAACTCCATGCCTTCAAAGCTGAATTTGGCCTGGTTGCCGGCAAACTGCATTTCAATTGCACCTTCCTTGTCGCTGAGCAGGCGCTGCATTTCGAGCACGGTTTTGCGCGGCAGGATCACTTCCTGTTTTGGCACCTCGACATCCAGCATGGCTGATGAAAACGCCAGACGGTGGCCATCGGTCGCCACGAGGCTCAACTGTTTGCCTTCAGCGACGAACAAAATACCATTGAGGTAGTAGCGGATATCGTGTACTGCCATGGCAAACGAGACCTGGTTGAGCAACGCTTTGAGAACCTTCTGCGGCACTGAAAAAACCGGACCAAAACTGGCGGCTTCCTGCACCAGTGGAAAGTCTTCTGCTGGCAGTGTCTGCAGTGTGAACCGGCTCTTGCCGCCTTTCAGGACCAGCTTGTTTTGCGCCGATTCGAGTGACACCGTCTGATCACTGGGCATGGAACGCAGGATATCAATGAGCTTGCGCGCACCCACTGTGGTTGTGAAATCGCCAACGTCCCCATCAAGCTCGGCGCTGGTACGAATCTGGATTTCCAGGTCACTCGTTGTCAACTGCAACTGGGTGCCAGTTTTGCGAATCAGGACATTGGCAAGAATAGGCAGGGTATGCCTGCGCTCGACGATGCCTGCAACGGACTGCAGGACGGATAAAACGCTATCTTGAGTGGCTTTCAGAACAATCATGGCTTCCTCTTTGTTTATCTTTAATTCTTTAATTCAAATTAGTAGTAGTAGTAAAGGCAGTGCTTTTCTGTGCATAACACCATTTTTTCCTTGTCAATCAACCACTTGGCGAGTGTATAACCATGTGCAGCGAACCCTTGAAACAGATGTATCGAATTTGAACAACTTTCGGCCTAGAACGTTTTCTGTGGATAACTGTCCGGTTGTTAAAAAGTTATCCCCAGGGTTATGCATGGCGTGGCCTGTTGCCTTTTCTAGCCTTTTAATGTCTGTTCCAGCACATGTAACTGCTGATTGAGCTCTGTCATCTGCTGGCGCTCTGCAGACATTTTGCGCACAGCGTGCAGCACGGTGGTGTGGTCACGCCCACCAAACAGCTCACCAATTTCTGGCAGGCTCTTCTGTGTCAGTTCCTTGGCCAGGTACATGGCAATCTGACGTGGCCTTGCAATGCTGGCCGGGCGCTTTTTGGAGTACATGTCGGCGATTTTGATCTTGTAGTAGTCGGCGACGGTCTTCTGGATGTTCTCGACAGAAATCTGGCGATTTTGGATCGACAGCAAATCGCGCAGGGCTTCGCGCGCCAGCTGGATGGAGATGTCTTTCTGGTTAAAACGGGAATAAGCCAGGATTTTGCGCAGCGCGCCTTCCAGCTCACGCACATTCGAGCGCACGTTTTTGGCCACAAAAAAAGCGACTTCCTCTGGCATCACGGTGCCTTCAATGGAGGCTTTGCGAATCAGAATGGCGACACGCATTTCCAGCTCAGGCGGCTCGATGGCCACGGTCAGGCCGGAGTCAAAGCGCGATACCAGGCGCTCGTGGATATCGGTCAGACCTTTGGGATACGTGTCACTGGTCATCACAATGTGTGATTTTTTGGTCAGCAAAGCCTCGAAAGCGTTAAAGAACTCTTCCTGCGTGCGGTCTTTGTTGGCAAAAAACTGTACATCGTCAATCAGCAGCAAATCAAGGGAATGGTAGCGTTCCTTGAACTCGTCAAAAGTCTTGCGCTGATAGGCTTTAACCACATCTGAAACAAACTGTTCTGCATGGATGTACAGAACTTTCGCATTCAGATTGTCTGCAATCAGTTTGTTGCCAACCGCATGCATCAGGTGGGTCTTGCCCAGACCGACGCCGCCGTAGATAAAAAGCGGGTTGTAGAGCTGGCCCAGGCTGCTGGCGACGTGCATGGCTGCGGCGCGTCCCATGCGGTTGGCGGTGCCTTCAATCAGGGTGCTGAACGTGAGTGCAGTATTGAGCCGGTTTTTAAAAGGGGCATCTGCAAGCTCTTGCATTGTGCCCACACCAGCAGACTCAGAAATGCCTGAACCTTCAAAGCTTCTGGTTACAAGCGCTGATTTCATGGGCGCTTCCCGAGGAGCAAGCGCTAACTCAAGCGGAATACTGTGCCCCGAGACCCTTTCCAGAAGTGCCACAATACGGGCAGCATACTGGGCACGAATCCAGTCGAGCTTGAAACGGTTACCGACCTGAATCGTGACTTTTGAAAGGTCTGATGCCACCTCCGCTGCCAGCGGACGTATCCAGGTATTGAACTGCTGCTCCGGCAACTCCTGGGCAAGCTGGTCAACACATGTCTGCCATAAACGATGATTCAGGTCGCTCATAAGCGCATCACGCATGGACAGTCTGGAATATTGCGCAGTCCGTAAAATGCGTCCGGCACTTGTGGATAGTGTTAATTTTTGGCACGTGTGATTGTAGTCTTTGAGCCAAGTTATCCACAAAGTGATTCTCGCCACAGCCATGCGGTTTTTGGCATGCCTGCACCCGGTCTTCAGGCCAGCCATCACAGCCTGCAAGGCGCTGTGATTGTTGCCAGCCTTGGAAAAATCTGCGATAATCATGGGTTTTCCTGATTGCCTGCTATTTCGGGGAGCCTGACATGAGGTTTGAAAAGACTCAGGGGGTCCTGGAAATTTTGAAAGCGTCAACAAGCATTCGTGAGCCCGGGTAAATGAGCAAAAGAGCAGAAAAGCAAACGGGCAAGCAGGCGAACGGACAAGCAATCAGCAGGCCGCTGTCAGTAGCAGACAGCAGACATCAGTCAAGTAACCGCAGTAGAAGTAGCTGGATAAATCATGAAACGCACATACCAACCCTCCAAAGTCAAACGCGCACGCACGCACGGTTTCCTGACCCGCATGAAAACGCGTGGTGGTCGCGCAGTCATCGCTGCCCGCCGTGCCAAGGGCCGCAAGCGCCTGGCTGTATAAGCGCCGTATTGCCCGGACCTGTACGTTAAAAACGCGCCCAGGTCTGGACCCGGCTTTTGCGATCCAGTGCGCGATTTACTTATAACCAGCGTGCGTCCTTGTGTGCAGCGGCTTAAAACCCGACCACAATTCCAGGCTGTACTCGCTGGCAATGTTGTCGCCAGAACTGCGCATTTCGTCCTGCACTGCAACGGGCTTCACGTCCAGACACCACAAGCGAATCCTGAAAAAATCACAGGCGATAGCCCAGGCACGTCTGCGCTGTTTCCGGTTCAATCTGTCTGGATGGGTGCCATGGTGCCCAAACGTTGGGCCAGGCGCGCTGTGACACGCAATGCCATCAAAAGGCAAATCTACAATGTGAGCGCAGACTTTTTGCACAACTACCCTCAGGCTGCTTTCGTGATTCGCCTGCGCAAGGAGTTTTCCCGCAAAGAGTTCTTCAGCGCAACATCTGACCATCTCAAAGAAGCAGTACGTGCCGAGATAGTGGCGCTGATGCAGGCCGGCAGTGGTTTGAAGTGACGGGCGGCACGATGCGTTCCCTGACCATTGCAGGCATCGTGAAGTTTGTCACGGCTTTGCCCCAGACCTTTTTGATCAGTCTGGTCAAAGCCTATCGTCTGCTGCTCAGTCCCTGTCTGGGTTCATCCTGTCGATTTGAACCCAGCTGCTCGGTTTATTCCCTGCAAGCCTTGCATCAGCATGGTGCTGCGCGAGGCACCTATCTCACACTGCACAGGCTGGCACGGTGCCAGCCCTGGTGCGATGGGGGAACAGACCCCGTTCCCGCCACCTTGTTCACCCGTTTGGTCACACCTGTGACTCCAGACTCCTCTGAAAAGAAGCCGTCATGAATGACATCCGCCGTACCGTCTTGTGGGTGATTTTTGGTTTTTCCATGGTGTTGCTGTGGGACCAGTGGCAGGTCTTCAATGGCCATAAACCCACGTTTTTCCCGGGTGCATCAACCACCGTCAAAGCGGCTGCACCGCCCAGTGCTCCGCCTGCTTCATCGTCTTCGGTGCCCACAGTAAGTCCGTCGGCTGCACCTGCACCTGTTGGCGTTGCAGCGTTGCCTGCAGGCGCACCTTCACTGGCAGCACAGGCAACCAAAGAACGTCTGGTGGTCACTACGGATGTTTTCACCCTGACGTTTGACACTGAAGGAGGTTCGCTGGTCCGTTCGTCGTTCAACAAGTTCAAGGACATGGCGGATAAAAACAACGGCTTTGTGCTGCTTGATGAAAGCAGCAGCCGGGTGTATGTGGCGCAAACCGGACTCATCCCTCCTGCAGGTGGTATTGCAATGCCCACGCACAAGACAATCATGACGGCAGTTCCGGGCGAGCGGACGCTGAAAGACGGTCAAAACGAGTTGCAGGTCAAGTTTGAGTCGGCAGAATTCGGGGGGGTCAAACTGGTTAAAACCTACACGTTCAGGCGCGGTGCTTATGACGTTGCGGTCCGCCACGACGTGATCAATACCGGTACTGCCACTGTATCGCCCCAGCTTTATCTGCAACTGGTACGTGACGGCAACCCGCCACTTGGTGAGTCTTCCTTTTACTCGACCTTCACGGGTCCCGCAGTTTATACAGAAGCCAAAAAATACCAGAAAGTAGAGTTCAAGGACATTGAAAAAGGCAAGGTTGACGTTGAAAAGCAGGCTACCAATGGCTATGTCGCCATGGTGCAACATTACTTTGCTTCAGCCTGGATTCTGGGCGATGGCGTCAAGCGTGACCTGTTTGAACGCAAGGTCGATACCAATCTTTATGCCGTCGGCATGATCACGTCACTGGACGCCATTGCACCCGGCACCACCAAGTCGGTGGATTCCAAATTATTTGTGGGTCCACAGGAAGAAAAAACCCTTGAGGCGCTGGCCCCTGGTCTGGAACTGGTCAAGGACTACGGCTGGCTGACCATTCTGGCCAAGCCGCTGTACTGGCTGCTCGACAACCTGCACAGCTTTATTCAAAACTGGGGCTGGTCGATTGTGGCGCTGGTGTTGCTGCTCAAAATCGCGTTTTACTGGCTCAACGCCAAGGCTTACTCAAGCATGGCCAAGATGAAAGCCATCAACCCGAAGATCACGGAAATGCGTGAACGCCTGAAAGACAAGCCGCAGGAAATGCAGGTCGCGATGATGAAGATCTACAAGGAAGAAAAAGTCAACCCGATGGGGGGCTGCTTTCCCATCATGATCCAGATTCCGGTGTTCATTGCCCTGTACTGGGTGCTGCTTTCCAGTGTGGAGATGCGCGGCGCGCCCTGGATTTTGTGGATCAAGGATTTGTCCGCACCCGATCCATTTTTTATTCTGCCAGTGGTCATGACCCTCACCACCATGCTGCAAACGGCATTGAATCCGGCACCACCAGACCCGATGCAGGCCAAGCTGATGTGGTTCATGCCGCTGGTGTTCAGTGTGATGTTCTTCTTCTTCCCGGCGGGCCTGGTGCTGTACTGGATCACCAACAACATTTTGTCGATTGCCCAGCAATGGGTCATCAACACCCGCATGGGCGTGCCGCCGCAGTTCAACCTGCCTAAATTCAAATAGGCTATAAACCATAAAAGTGGCCGCCGGCAGAGATGCCTGGCGGCCATTTTTACGCGCAACTCTTACGATTGAAGCTTATGCTGACCAGACACCACGACCCCATTGTTGCCATTGCGACTGCACCTGGCCGCGGTGCTGTTGGCATCGTCCGTGTCTCAGGCAAAGACATTGCGCCAGTGATCCATGCCATTTGTGGCCGCGCCTTAATGCCCCGTCAGGCGACTTACCTGCCTTTTCGCGATGTGGCGGGTAGCGTGATTGACCAGGGCCTGGCGATTTATTTCCCCGCACCGCACTCCTACACTGGTGAAGACGTGCTGGAGCTGCAGGCGCATGGCGGCCCGGTAGTGTTGCAGCTGCTGCTGGTGCGTTGTCTCGAAGCGGCTGCAGCGCCCCACCCGGTCACAGGCCAGGCCTGCCTGCCTGACATGCGCGTGGCACAACCCGGTGAGTTCACCGAGCGTGCGTTCCTGAACGACAAGATTGATCTGGCGCAGGCAGAAGCGATTGCGGATTTGATTGATGCCAGCACTGAAGCTGCGGCGCGCTCGGCGGCGCGCTCCATGTCGGGTGAGTTTTCGCTGGCAGTGAACACCTTGCTGGCACAGCTGATCCATCTGCGCATGCTGGTCGAGGCGACGCTGGATTTTCCGGAAGAAGACATTGATTTTCTGAAAAAGGCCGATGCACAGGGGCAGCTGACGCGTCTGCAGCAAACGCTGGCCAGCGTGATGCAGCGCGCAGGCCAGGGTGCCATCTTGCGGGAAGGCATCAAGGTGGTGATTGCCGGGCAGCCCAATGCCGGTAAAAGCTCCCTGCTCAACGCGCTGGCCGGGGCCGAGCTGGCTATCGTCACGCCGGTTGCAGGCACCACACGCGACAAGGTCACGCAGCTGATCCAGATTGATGGTGTGCCGCTGCATATAGTGGACACTGCTGGCCTGCGCGAGGCACTCGACGAGGTTGAAAAAATCGGCGTTGAACGTGCCTGGGATGAGATTCAAAGCGCTGATGCGGTGCTGTTCCTGCACGATCTGACAAGGCAGGATGCTATTGATTACATAGCGGATGACGCACGCATTGCTTGCGCTATGGCCCTTAAACTGCCTGAAAGAACGCCCATCATCGACATCTGGAACAAGTCGGACATGGCTGAGCCCGTAGCGCAGGCGCACAGCGTCATAACGGGTCGCCCGGGCGTGGTGATTTCGGCCAAAACCGGTGCCGGGCTGCAGGCCTTGCGCGAGCAGCTGCTGGGCGTGGTGGGATGGCAGTCTGCACCCGAAGGCGTTTTTATGGCCCGGGAGCGGCATGTGCGCGCTTTGGCCGGGGTGGACGTACAGCTGCAGCGGGCAGCGGCGCAGTTGCACGCAAACCAGCCAGCACTGGATTTGCTGGCCGAAGACCTGCGCCAGGCGCAGCATTATCTGGGTGACATCACCGGACAGTTCACGTCCGATGACCTGCTGGGCGAGATTTTTTCCCGGTTCTGCATAGGCAAATAGGTCAGCCGTTTAATATCCAGACGCGAGGTTGCCACGAAATGACACATCTGGCAGCCGATGTATCAGACGTAAGCAGGCGTCAACATCTCTTGCAGAGCTGACACGATGGCGGTTATGGTCCATCCATCATGAATGCGCCACTCGCAGAAACTTTCCTTTTTGATATCCAGGGCTTGTCGCAGGCCGTGTCGCATTGCACGGCCGGTGATGGGCTGCAGCGTCAGTTCAGTCCGTCAAACTGGGACATTCTGGCCGCTTACATGCAGCCTTTTGCACTCAATAGTGGCCAGGTTTTGATGGAGCAAGGCGCGCATGACCGTACGTTGTATTTCGTTGAGAGCGGCACGCTGAGCGTTCATCATGAAGATGACAAGGCACATGTACGCATGGCCCTGGTCGGTGCTGGCTCTGTTCTGGGAGAAGGTGCCTTTTTCTCGCATCAGCCACGCAGTGCCACTGTGCAGGCATCGGGTCCGTGCAAACTGTGGTGCCTCACGCCCCAGCGTTTTGCCGAGCTGGGCAACCGGCACAGCCCGGTGGCGCTGGACTTGACCATGGCCATCAGCTCTGTCATGGCCAGGCGGCTGTACAGCCGCTCCAAGCGTGTCGCTGTAACCTGATTCCTGGAACCGCCCAGGTGCCATGCATGTCTCATGGCCAAAAACATGCTGCCTGCCATGCATAAAATTTTCCTGGACGCGCATGGTTGGGTAAAATCGTGTGGCCAATCAATACAACCGCGCTGTGCACCGGAATGGTTTATCCCGTGGGACTGCAGCAGCCAGCATGTTCACAAGAAACTGAAAAATGTCACTTTTTAACTGGTTTTCTGGCAAATCCACGCCGCCTGCTGTGGCACCCGACAAAGACAGCGGGCCTCTGATACGCGATATCCAGGGCCGTTCCCTGTCCATGCGCGACAAAGCCGCAACCTTGCCACCGGACAAGCCTGCAGTTGATTCTGGCAACCGAAGCGAGGAGCGCAAGCTCAAACGGCATGCACGCCGGGAGCAGTTGTATCAGGCAGTCCGGGAGGCTTTCACGCATGCCGGGGTGCTGTCGTCAACGTACCGGTTCAAGGTGTTGTCGCTGGACCAGGCCGGTAACGAGTTCATGGTCATGGTGGACGTTGATCAGTCTTTTGACCACCGGGATGAAAAGCTGGCCGATATTGAAGCGAAGATTGTCCATATCGCGAAGACCCATTATGAAATCCGCGTGACATCCGTTTACTGGCGTGTTTGCATCACGGCTGCGGTAGCCAGTGACAAAACCGCGGTTGCGAAGCTGGTTCAAGCTGCAGAGGCGCAACACCCCGAAGCAGCAAATGCCACCGTCAGGAAAACGCCACCCCTTCGCTACGAACCCATTCAGGACGATGAGGTCGCAGCATTCAAGCAGGCGCTGGGAGCGGCTTCTTCTTCTGCTTCGGCCAGTCGTCCCGCGTCGGCAGATACTGCCGGCAAAGTGCGTAACAGCGCCCGCTCTTACACTTTGTTGACAGGTTTTGAAGACACCGAAATGCCTGAATCCACCAGAACACCTGTCTTGAGTGCCACCCAGTACGGCGACTTGAACTAGATACAGAAACCGAGCACCTTCAAGAAAGACCTGGCTACTTCTGGCAAGCCAGTTTATTGATCCGGCCCTTTGAAGTTTGAAGGTCTATAGTCGTTCGTCCTGAGCTTGGTCGAAGGGTTTCCCGGTACAAGCTAGGCTTCGACAGGCTCAGCCCGAACGGAAAATTCCTACATCATCGGGCTGGATCAATAGTTTGAGTAAAAAAGGCCGCCAGGGCAAGAAATACGGGCGCTGCTAGCTATCAATACAAGAGCGCATAGCGGTGGTGGAACCCGACAGGTACTACCCGAACCGGGTGTGAGCCAGCGCCTTTGCATCGATACCGACTACGAACGCTTCGCCCATGGCAGGCACTTCCCCGGTCAGCGCCGTGATATTGACCTGGTGCGACACCCAGACCTCAAACTGTCCCAGAGGCACAG
>JBBRMH010000003.1:0-51186 GCA_038230935.1 Burkholderiales bacterium
CCAAACCCCACCCCCCCCCCAAAGAAATGGACGACATCATGAAAAACTGGATCATCGGACTGACTGCCTTGACGGCTTTAACCTCGTTTGGCAGCAGTTTTGCCCAGACCAAATGGGACCTGCCCACAGGTTACGGCATCAGCAGCTTCCAGACTGAAAACGTGCAGTTGTTTGCCAACGACGTGGACAAGGCTACCGCTGGCAAACTCAAGATCACGCTGCATGCCAACGGCTCGCTTTACAAGGCCAATGAAATCAAACGGGCCGTGCAAACCGGCCAGACCGCAGCAGGCGAATTTTTATTGTCAGGTTCAGCCAATGAAAACCCGCTGTTTGGCGTGGACTCGATTCCGTTTTTAGCCACCAATTACGACGATGCCCGCAAGCTGTACAACGTGTCCAAACCGGCGCTTGAAAAGCTGCTCGCAGGCCAGGGCATCAAGCTGCTGTTCTCGGTGCCATGGCCCGGCCAGTCGTTGTATTCGGTCAAGGAAATCAAAGGTCCGGACGACTTGAAGGGCACCAAGATGCGCGCTTATAACCCTGCCACCACACGCATCGCGCAGATGCTCAAGGCCCAGCCCACCACCATCCAGCTGGCCGAACTGGGCCAGGCTTTGGCAACAGGCACGGTTGAAAACTTTTTGACATCCAGTGCCAGCGGTGTTGAAAACAAGCTGTACGAGCAGACCCGGTTTTTCTACCCTGTCAACGCCTGGTTGCCACGCAATGCCACGGTAGTCAGCCAGAAAGCCTTTGATGCGCTTGATCAACCTGCACAGGGTGCCGTCCTCAAGGCTGCAGCATCTGCCGAAGCCCGTGGCTGGGCCATCAGCGCCCAAAAAGACAGCGATTTTGTGAAAGAGCTGACCAGCAAGGGCATGAAAGTGGCGCCTCCAAGCGCTTCTTTGAAGAAGGAACTGCTGGCGATTGGTGACACCATGACCGGCGACTGGCTCAAAACTGCCGGTACAGACGGCCAGGGCATTGTGGATGCCTACCGCAAGAAATAAATCATCCCAATCGGGCCTTTGCCCAATAAAGGCGTGCGTGGCCAGCTATTGAAAATATAGCAATCGCCCATCCGGCTGCCATCTTCTGATTCCCACTAACTTTTTGACTGGAGAGCGCCATGACAAGCGTGCTGGACAAGTTTTACCGTTTTTTGATGTTTCTGGCGTGTCTGTCGATGGTGTCGGCTTTTTTGACCATCATCCTGGGTGTCGCCGCCCGTGAGTTTGGCTGGGACATTCAGGGGCTGGACGCTTATGCGGGCTACTCGATTGCCGCAGCGCTGTTTCTGGCCCTACCCGGCACGCTCAAACAGGGTGACCACATCCGCGTCACCCTGGTCATGCAGCGCCTGCCGGCCAAAGTGCAAAACGTGCTGGAGTACTGGTGTCTGCTGGCCGCATCGGCCCTGAGTGTTTACATGGCCTGGTTTGCCTGCCGCCTGGTCTGGGTGTCCTACGCCACGCACGATATGTCGCCATCAGCTGACGCGTCCCCGCTGTGGGTTCCACAACTGGTGATGGCGCTGGGCTGCATCGGTTTTGCCGTGTCGTTTTTACATGCCTTGTGGGCACGCTGGTCAGGACAAGCGTTTTTTGATGCGCCGGTTGAGGGCGAACTGGCCAAGACCGAATAAGACTTTTGGCTCCCCGCCACCACCACAAAAACTGGACAAAAACCATGGATATTCTGATTACCTTTTTTCTGATCGTGCTGCTGTTTGCCGTACTCGGCTCTGGCGCATGGATTGGCATGTCGCTGCTCGGTGTGGCACTGATGGCGATGGAGTTTTTTACGAATCGGCCTGTCGGCGACAGCATGGCGCTGACGATATGGGGCTCGACCTCCAGCTGGACGCTGACGGCACTGCCGCTGTTTTTGTGGATGGGCGAGATTTTGTTCCGCAGCAAACTCAGTGAAGACATGTTCAAGGGTCTGGCTCCGTGGCTGAACCGCCTGCCCGGCCGCTTGCTGCATGTCAATGTGATTGGCTGCACCATTTTTGCCGCAGTATCAGGCTCATCAGCCGCGACTTGCGCCACGATTGGCAAGATCACGCTGCCCGAGCTGAAAAAGCGCGGTTACCCGGAAGACATCTCCATTGGCACACTGGCCGGTGCGGGCACGCTGGGCTTGCTCATCCCACCGTCGATCATCATGATTGTTTATGGTGTGGCGGCCAACGTGTCGATTGCCAAACTGTTCATTGCAGGGGTGATTCCGGGCCTGATGCTGGGCCTGCTCTTCATGGGCTACATCATCGTCTGGTCGCTGATGAACCCCGGCAAGATTCCGGCGGCTGATGCAGGCATGAGCTTCATGCAAAAAATCAAGGCTTCGCGCCATCTGATTCCCGTGGTGTCGCTGATCGCTCTGGTGTTGGGCTCGATTTATTCTGGCATTGCCACGGCGACTGAAGCGGCGGCGCTGGGTGTGGGCGGCTCGCTGCTGCTGGCAAGCATTGAAGGCTCGATGAGCTGGGGCCGTTTCAAGGAAGGTCTGGTGGCAGCTTGCCGCGTGTACTGCATGATCGGCCTGATTTTGGCCGGGGCGGCTTTTTTGACGCTGTCCATGGGGTTTATCGGCTTGCCGCGCCATCTGGCTGAATTTATTGGCAGCCTGCATTTGTCGCCGTTTGGCCTGATTGTGCTGTTGACCGGCTTTTTTATCGTGCTGGGCTGTTTTCTCGACGGCATCAGCATGGTGGTGCTGACCATGGCGGTGCTCTTGCCCACGGTGCAAGCCGCCGGGCTGGACCTGATCTGGTTTGGCATTTTTATCGTGCTGGTGGTCGAGATGGCACAAATCACACCGCCGGTAGGTTTCAATTTATTCGTGATTCAGGGCATGACCCGAAAAGACATTGGCTACATCGCCCGCACTGCGCTGCCGCTGTTTGCGCTGATGCTGCTGGCCGTGCTGGCTACCTACTTCTTTCAGGACATCGTGCTCTGGCTGCCGCGCCAGATGAGCTGATTCCAGCGCGCACGGCAGGGCGATCACTGCGTTGCTTCGCCTTGCCGTGCGCAAGCACTGTCTGCGGCTTCGCGCCTTGTTCTCGCCTAGTGCTCGCATCTATTGCGAGCCGGAATCCAGCAGTCTTTTGACGGGCTGTTGAGTTGAATCTTTTCGGGAGATATTTCATGAAACTGTTTGCAGCAGCTGCCTTGCTGGCAGCGGGGGCGAGCTTTTCCCAAACGGCACCGAACACAGCAGCCGTGGCCCCATGGAGGCTCGCCACGGGTTACCGCGCCGAGTCCTTTCACACCAAAAACATCATGCAATTTGCAAGTGATGTGGAGCGCGCCAGCGGCGGCAAACTGGTCATTGAGGTGTTTCCCAACAACACGCTGGTCAAGCTGTCAGACATCAGCACGGCGGTGCAGCAAGGCAAACTGGATGCCGGGGAAACCATCATGACCAGCATGGTGAAAGACATTCCGTTGGCCGGTGCTGACTCGGTGCCCTTTGTGGTGGCTTCGTATGCCGATGCCCAGCGTTTGTGGAAACTGCAGCGCCCCGGTATTGAAAAGCACTTTGCAGAGCGTGGCATGAAACTGCTTTACGCCGTGCCCTGGCCACCGCAGGGCCTGCATTCGATCAAACCAATACGCAGTCTGGCTGACTTCAAGGGTACACAAATGCGAACGTATAACTCCACCACCCAGCGCATTGCCGAAATGCTGGGTGCCAAACCGGTGGACGTGACCACCGCCGACGTGGGCAAGGCCCTTAGTGAAGGGCGCATGGACAGCATGATTACCTCGGCTCTGACCGGGGTTGAGAGCAAGGTTTGGAGCGCCATCAAGTATTACTATGAGATCAACGCCTGGTTTCCAAAAAATGCAGTGTTTGTCAGCAGCAAGGCCTTTGATGCACTCAAGCCTGAAACCCGCAGCCAGGTCGTCAAGGCCGCTGCAGAAGCAGAAAGCCGGGGCTGGTCAGCCAGTCAGGCCCTGGCCAGCAGCGCCACCGAAGAGCTGCGCGCCAACGGCATCAAGATAGAGCGTATTCCGCCCGACCTGGAGCAAGATATCAGACGCATGGGCGAAAAGTTCTCGCGCGAATGGGTGCGCAGCGTCGGCAATGAAGCCAACGACATATTTATTCCCTACTACCTCAAACCATGAGGCCACGGTTTTTTTGATTTCACCCTGTGAGGGCAGGGAAAAACCAGCACAAGCTACGTACCATCACTTCTTCACCCAGAGCCAGAAAAATGACAAATACCCAGACATCTTCACCAACCGCAACCGCAACAGCAACTCCAGCCACCACTGACAAACGCTGGCAGTTCTGGATTGACCGGGGCGGCACATTCACCGATATCGTGGCCAGAAAGCCTGACGGCTCACTGCTGACGCACAAGTTGCTCAGCGAAAACCCCGAGCAATACCGCGATGCCGCCGTTGCGGGCATTCGCCATTTGCTGGGCCTCAAACCCGGTGAAGCGATCAGCAGCGATGTGGTGGATTGCGTCAAGATGGGCACCACCGTTGCTACCAATGCACTGCTGGAGCGCAAGGGTGAGCCGACCCTGCTGGTGACCACACGCGGTTTCAGGGACGCCTTGCGCATCGCCTACCAAAACCGCCCACGCCTGTTTGACCGCAATATCGTGTTGCCCGAGCTGCTTTACAGCGCCGTTGTCGAGGCGCAGGAACGGGTAGGCGCACAAGGCGAGGTGATTCAGGCACTGGACGAAACGCTACTGAAAACAGAGCTGGCTGCGCAGTACAGACAAGGTCTGCGCAGTCTTGCGATTGTTTTCATGCACGGCTACCGCTACACCACGCATGAAAAGGCTGCCAAGCGTATTGCCCAAGAAGTCGGTTTCACACAAATCAGCACATCGCATGAAACCAGCCCGATGATGAAGTTTGTCAGCCGGGGTGACACCACTGTGGTGGATGCGTATTTGTCGCCCATCCTGCGGCGTTATGTGGAGCAGGTGGCCGCAGAGATGCCGGGTGTCAAACTGTTTTTCATGCAGTCGTCAGGCGGGCTGACGGATGCCCATGTGTTCCAGGGCAAGGACGCGATTTTGAGCGGCCCGGCGGGTGGCATTGTGGGCATGGCGCGTACTGCGGCGATTGCAGGCCACGCCAGGGTGATTGGTTTTGACATGGGTGGCACGTCCACCGATGTGTCGCATTACGCGGGTGAGTTTGAGCGCGAGTTTGAAACCCAGGTGGCGGGCGTGCGCATGCGTGCGCCCATGATGAGCATCCATACCGTGGCTGCGGGTGGTGGCTCGATTTTGAAGTTCGATGGCGAGCGTTTTCGCGTCGGCCCGCAAAGCGCAGGCGCCAACCCCGGCCCGGCCAGCTACCGGCGCGGTGGCCGTCTGGCCGTGACGGATGCGAACGTGATGGTCGGCAAGGTGCAGCCGCGTTACTTTCCAAAAGTATTCGGGCCGAACGCCGATGAGCCATTGAGTTACGAGGCCGTTGCCATATTGTTCAACGACCTGGCCGGGCAAACCAGACGCAGTGCGGAAGTGGTGGCTGAAGGCTTTATCAACATCGCTGTGCAACAGATGGCCAACGCGATTAAAAAAATCTCGGTCGCCCGGGGTTACGACGTTACCCGCTACACGCTGCAATGTTTTGGCGGTGCGGGCGGCCAGCATGCCTGTCTGGTGGCCGATGCTTTGGGCATGACCAAAGTGTTTGTTCACCCACTGGCTGGTGTGCTCAGCGCCTACGGCATGGGGCTGGCTGACCAGAACGTGATTCGTGAGCAGGCTGTGGAAGTCAAACTCACAGCTGCGGCATTGCCTGAAATTGCCGAAACGCTGAACGCACTGGCCGCCACAGCAGAAGGCGAGTTGCAGCGCCAGCAGGTCAATACCGGCACCGTGACCACCCACCACCGGGTGCATGTGCGCTATGAGGGAAGCGATGCAGCACTGATCGTGCCCTGGCCGGATGCCCCCACGCTTGTCGCTTCGCGTACTGCGCTGCCCCCCAAGGGGGCGTCGCTTGCTTCGGGCGGCCGTGCGCTGCACGTGCTGAACCAGATCGAAACCAGTTTTGAAACGGCTTACCGCCAGCGTTTTGCGTTTTTGATGCAGGGCAAAGGTCTGGTGGTTGAAGCTGTGTCGGTTGAAGCCGTGGTCGCCGGTGACGCACCCGTCGAGCCACGCCACGCCACACACGAGGCGCGAGAAGTGCCACGCCGCGAAACGGTTCGCATGTACTCAGGCGGGCAGTGGCATGACGCGGCTTTGGTGGTGCGCGAAGACCTGCAACCCGGCGACATCATCCCTGGTCCGGCCATCATTGCCGAGAAAAACGCCACCACGGTGGTTGAGCCCGGCTGGGAGGCCCATTTAACGGCTTTGGACCACCTGGTCCTTGACAGGCGTGCAGAGCGTGCTATCAAATTCGCAGCAGGCACCACGGTGGACCCGGTGCTGCTGGAGGTGTTCAACAACCTCTTTATGAACATTGCCGAGCAGATGGGCCTGCAGCTGCAAAACACCGCGTATTCGGTCAACATCAAGGAGCGGCTGGACTTCAGCTGTGCGCTGTTTGACACGGCCGGCAACCTGATCGCCAACGCGCCACACATGCCGGTGCATCTGGGCTCGATGGGTGAAAGCATCAAAACCGTGATTCGTGAGAACGCGGACAGCATGGTGCCAGGGAATGTGTACGTGCTGAATGACCCCTACCACGGCGGCACGCATTTGCCGGACATCACGGTGATCACGCCAGTGTATTTAAGTCAATCCGTTCGGGCTGAGTTAGTCGAAGCCAACGCTGGCACTTCGACAAGCTCAGTGCGAACGGAAACACCCATCTTCTACGTTGGCTCCCGAGGCCACCATGCCGATATTGGCGGCACCACCCCCGGCTCCATGCCGCCGTTTTCGACCCGTATCGAAGAAGAGGGTGTACAGATCAACAACGTGCTGCTGGTCGATCGTGGCGTGCTGCGTGAGCTTGAGATGGTGGCGTTATTGAAAAGTGGTGAATACCCCAGCCGTAACCCGCAGCAAAACATGGCCGACCTGAAAGCGCAAATCGCTGCCAATGAAAAAGGCGTTCAGGAGTTGCGCAAGATGGTCGAGCAGTTCAGTCTGCCCACCGTGCTGGCCTACATGGGTCATGTGCAGGACAACGCCGAAGAGTCGGTGCGCCGCGTGATCACGAAGTTAAAAAACGGTGACTTCACCCTGCCGCTGGACAACGGCGCGCAGATCAGGGTGAGTATTCGGGTCGATACCCAAAACCGCAGCGCAGAAATTGACTTTACCGGCACGTCGGATCAGCAGACCAACAACTTCAACGCACCAACGGCGGTGTGCATGGCAGCGGTGCTGTACGTCTTCAGAACGCTGGTGGATGACGACATTCCGCTCAATGCGGGTTGCCTGAAGCCGCTCAAGGTGATCATTCCGCCAGGCAGCATGCTCAACCCCAACCCACCTGCATCGGTGGTGGCGGGCAATGTGGAAACCTCTACCTGCATCACCAACGCGTTGTACGGCGCGCTGGGTGTGATGGCAGCTGGCCAATGCACGATGAACAACTTCACGTTCGGCAATGCGCGCTACCAGTACTACGAAACCATTTCAGGTGGCAGCGGTGCGGGCGGTGTGACCAACGATGCAGGCGAGCTGACGGGTGGCTTCAACGGCACGTCGGTCGTGCAGGCGCACATGACCAATTCACGCCTGACCGATCCGGAGATTCTGGAGTTTCGTTTTCCGGTGCGGCTGGAGAGCTATGACATCCGCGCGAACTCGGGCGGCACAGGCAAGTGGGCAGGCGGCAATGGCGGTATCAGGCGGGTCCGTTTTTTAGAGCCCATGACGGCCAGCATTTTGTCCAACGGACGCAAACACGGTGCGTTTGGCATGGCAGGCGGGCAGCCAGGGCAGATTGGAAGAAACCGGGTGGTGCGTGCGGATGGACGCATCGAGGAACTGGGCCACATTGGCCAGGCTGACATGCAGCCCGGCGATGTGTTTGAAATCCATACGCCGGGTGGCGGCGGATTCGGAAAGCTTTGAACATGGATGCCCGGCCTGGTGCCCGCAGCAGGTCAGATGGGTCGGGTGAGGTAAACGGCTTCCCGGCCAATGATGGGCAACCGTGTTGGCATGAATACGGTGCAGCCATCGCAGGGGGAGATGATGGCGCCAAAGTTGCCGTCGGTGGCAATCGTCTCGCCTTTGGCAAAAGTTTCAAAGCCCGAAAGCGGGCGTACGAACTTGAACGCATCGGTTTGCACCATGTGCGTTTGAATTAACTCGAAGCGCCGCTGCGCGGGCCATGCGGCTGGGTTGTCGCGTTTTTCGATCAGGCCGAAATGGGCCAGAAAGTCCAGGGCTACTTCGGTGGCCAGCGAGGCCGCACTTTGCGCAAAGTGCTGGCCACATTCGACCACCAGGGCAGCACCGGCGTTGCTGTGCTTGTCGCCGTGTCGGCCGTGCTGAATCAGCGGTGTACCTGTTCCCATGCCTGTGGGCATCGTCAAATGCACTGAAGGGCGGCCAATGGCCAATGCCACGGCTGCGTTGCGCTCAAAACTTGGGTAAACCCAAAATGGCTCGACGGCGTGGGCTGTTGAGTGAATATCCAGGATATGGTCTGCAGCAGACACCACTGGGCGAAGTTCACGGGCGCGACGCAGTTCGGGGCTTGTTTCCGTCCCGTCCAGCCATTGGGAAGACCAGACGCGGTTGAGGTTATGCGTCAGCTGGCGATTGTCGTAAGGCTTGTCGGCATCAAAAGCCTCGTAGGCCTGAACGTGTGCAAAGCTGACCGTCAGCGTACCGATCAAAGGCCGCACTTCGTTGTCCAGCAGATGCGTTGCGGCCACCATGCCGCAAATCTCGTTGCCATGGGTCAGTGCGTTGATCAGAACGTGCGGACCAGGGCGGCCAGACGTGAACCGGTGGACGTAGTCAATGCCGGTATTGCCTGCACGGTAGGCCGACAGGTCGCGTGGAAGCACTTCAATCGGTGGGGGCAGGGTCGTCATGACACGGCATCCGCAGGCTGTTTGAGCAGCATGGCCAGGGTCGATGCGATGGTCTTGCGCAACTCGCGGCGGTCACAGATGAAGTCAATCGCACCTTTGGTCTGCAAAAACTCGGCACGTTGAAAGCCTGCCGGCAAAGTCACCCGGACGGTGGACTCAATCACACGCGGACCTGCAAAGCCGATCAGGGCTTTGGGCTCGGCAATCACCACGTCGCCCATGAACGCAAAACCGGCACTGACACCGCCCATGGTGGGGTCGGTCAACACACTGATGTAAGGCAGGCCTTTTTTGGCCAGGCGTGTCAGGGATGCATTGGTTTTGGCCATCTGCATCAGGCTGAGCAGCCCTTCCTGCATGCGCGCGCCGCCCGTGGCGGTAAAGCAGATAAAGGGCACTTTTTGCTCGATGGCGGTATGCACGCCGCGCACAAAACGCTCGCCGACCACGCTGCCCATGCTGCCGCCCATGAAGTCAAATTCAAAGCAGGCCACCACCACGCCGATGCTGTGTACGGCACCGCCCATGACAATCAGCGCGTCGGTCTCGCCGGTGCTCTCCAGCGCGTCTTTCAAGCGTTCCGGGTATTTGCGGCTGTCCTTGAATTTCAGGGCATCGACGGGCAACACCTCCTGGCCCAGCTCGTAGCGGCCTTCCGGGTCTAAAAATGCGTCCAGCCGCTCCCGCGCCCCGATGCGGTGGTGGTGGCTGCACTGCGGGCAGACGTTCTGGTTTTTCTCCAGATCGGTCTTGTACAGCACCGCCTCACAGCTTGGGCATTTGATCCACAACCCCTCGGGCACACTGCGGCGCTCGGTCGGGTTGGTGGGTGTGATTTTTGGGGGAAGGAGTTTTTCTAGCCAGGACATGGGTTGACTTCCTTGTTAACTGCAAATGTGAGGAAGATTATGCGCGGTGGACTCGCCGGTTCAATCCAGGGCGACGCGTATCTCTTTGAGAAAGTCATGGGCAACGGCTGCCACTTTGTCCCGTGGCTGGTGTTCAATCAGCTGGATGATTTTGCTGCCAATGACCACGGCGTCTGCTACTTTACCCACCGCTTTTGCTGTTGCCGCATCGCGTATGCCGAAACCCACACCGACCGGCACACTGACATGCTGGCGAATACGCGGCAGCATGGCTTCAACCGCGTCCGTGTCGAGGTTGCCCGCGCCTGTAACGCCTTTGAGCGACACGTAATACACATAACCACTGGCTACATGCGCGACTTGGGCCATGCGTGCGTCTGTGCTGGTAGGGGCCAGCAAAAAAATCAGGTCCATTTCGTGTGCGCGCAGCTTTCGGGCAAAGTCCTCGCACTCTTCAGGCGGGTAATCGACGATCAACAGGCCATCGACACCTGCAGTGGACGCGTTTTTGATGAAGCTGTCAGCGCCGTTTTTAATCTCGTAACGCTCCACCGGGTTGGCGTAACCCATCAGCACCACGGGTGTGGTGGTGTCCTGGGTCCGAAAAGCCGTCACCATGTCCAGCACTTTGGCCAGGCCAATGCCCAACGCCAGTGCTTTTTCACCGGCCTTTTGAATCACCGGGCCATCTGCGCTGGGGTCTGAAAAAGGGATGCCGAGTTCAATCACGTCGGCCCCGGCGCTGACCATGCCGTGCATCAAATCCGGCGTGACGTCCGCGTACGGAAAGCCGGCCATCACGTAGGGAATCAGCGCTGTTTTATGTTGCGCTTTTAGTTTTGAGAAGGTCGCGTCAATCCGGCTCATTTTACAAACCCGATCACCTGCTCACCACCTTTGACAGACTGGCCTTTGCAGCTGGGGCGGCAGTAAAAGTCGGCATTGCTTAAGTCAGCCACAGTGCCGATGTCCTTGTCGCCCCGGCCCGACAGGTTGACCAAAATCGACTGGTCAGCGCGCATGGTTTTGGCCAGCTTCATGGCATAAGCCACGGCATGCGCAGATTCCAGGGCGGGGATGATGCCTTCAGTGCGGCAGGTGTAGTGAAAAGCGTCCAGCGCTTCCGTATCCGTGATGCCGACGTATTCAGCCCGGCCAATGTCTTTTAAAAATGCGTGTTCGGGGCCGACACCGGGGTAATCCAGACCCGCGCTGATGCTGTGCGTTTCTGTGACCTGGCCGTCTTCGTCCTGCAGCACATAGGTGCGGTTGCCATGCAGCACGCCGGGCAGGCCGCGCTGCAGTGAGGCCGAGTGTTTGCCGCTGTCCATGCCTTCACCTGCGGCCTCAACACCAATCAGACGCGTGTTTTCATAGCTGATATAGGGGTGAAAAATACCCATGGCATTGCTGCCACCGCCGACGCAGGCGATCACCGCGTCGGGCTGCTGGCTGCCCGTCAATGGATTGGAAAGCGACGCGAGCATGGCGGGCATTTGCGCAATGCATTCATTGCCGATCACGCTCTGGAAATCCCGAACCATCATGGGGTAAGGGTGTGGTCCGGCCACAGTGCCAATGATGTAGAAGGTGTCGTCCACATTGGCAACCCAGTCGCGCATGGCTTCATTGAGCGCGTCCTTGAGGGTCTTGCTGCCCGATTCCACCGGCACCACGGTGGCGCCCAGCAGCTTCATGCGGTAGACATTGGGGCTTTGGCGCTTGACATCTTCGCTGCCCATGTACACCACACATTTAAGGCCGTAGCGGGCACAAATGGTGGCGGTGGCCACACCGTGCTGGCCAGCACCGGTCTCGGCGATCACGCGGGGTTTGCCCATGCGCTTGGCCAGCATGGCCTGGCCAATGGTGTTGTTGATCTTGTGCGCGCCAGTGTGGTTCAGGTCTTCGCGCTTGAGGTAAATCTGCGCGCCGCCTTGTTCGCGGCTCATGCGTGCGGCATGGTAAACAGGAGAGGGCCGGCCTACAAAATGCGCCAGCTCATAGTGGAATTCTTTTAAAAATTCGGGCTCGTGCTGGTATTTGGCATAAGCCGCTTTGAGTTCATTGAGGGCGTGGGTCAGTGTCTCGGACACAAAACTGCCGCCATAAACGCCAAAATGGCCGGAAACGTCAGGTTGCTGGTATTCGTACATGGTGATTCACATTCTTTGCAAGTTGGGCGTCAGCAGCGCGAACGGCTGCGACAAATTGGCTCATTAGTTCGGCGCTTTTGATTCCTTTACGGGGTGACCCGTCTGGAAATGTTTGCTCGACGCCGGAACTCACATCAACGGCCAGCGTTTTACCGCGTGGCCTGACTTGCACGATGCCATCGCCCACATTTGCAGGCGTCAACCCACCAGACAAGACGAGGTGAGCGTTGACGTTTGGAGGAAGAAGTGACCAATTGAATGTTTTCCCGCCACCGCCAAAACCCTCAACGTGCGCGTCGAGCAGTATGGCCTGGGCTGTTTTGAAATCGTTCGCATATTTTACGAGATCAAACCCGTGCCCGTCATGCACGGGTTTTTCACCCAGCGGGATGCGAGCTGCCCGCATGAAAGGCCTGCCGATCTGCAGGCACATCTCTGGTGTTTCATCACCATGAAACTGCACCAGGGCGCACGGAATACGTGCACAGGCCGCTATGATTTCCGAAGCAGGCGCATTGACAAAAAGCAGCACGGGCGTGACAAAAGGCGGCAGGCGACCGGCCAGCTCGGCCGCACGTTCAGCACTGACATGGCGCGGGCTCGGGGCATACACCACAAAGCCCACCGCATCTGTGCCAGCTGCAACGGCAGCATCAACATCGTCTTCACGGGTCAAGCCACAGATTTTGATGCGGGTGCGTTGAGGTGGGTAAGCGGGAATGCTGTTTGTCATGGCAACCAATCATACGCAGGTGTGCTGTCCGGCAGGCCGTGGTGTTTCTCATACACAGGCCCCAGAAAATACAGGCCATCCGGTGAAAAAGTAGGTGCTGCTGCCTGGCGACTGCGGGCTGCCAGCACGTCCAAAAGCCATTCTGGCGGTTGACTGCCCTGGCCAACCGCCATCAGGCAGCCCATGATGTTGCGGATCATGTGATGCAAAAAAGCATTGGCTTCAAACTCGAAGCGCCAGTAACGGGAGCCCGGTCGCTGGCTAATGTCTATTCTGTGCATGGTTTTGACAGGTGATTTCGCTTGGCACTGAGCTGCGCGAAACGATGAAAAATCATGCTCACCCAGCAAATGCAAGGCAGCTTGTCGCATGGCCTCACCGTTCAAGGCACGGTAAACCCAGCCCACCCGCCCGGCTTCCACGCTGGGGCGCACAGCGGACTCCAGCACCACATAGGCATAGCGGCGGGCAATGGCACTGCCCCGGGCGTGAAATCCGGCAGACACGACTTGCGCCCACTGAACAGCGATGTCGCGCGGTAAAAACGCATTGGTGCCGCGAATCCAGGAAGCAGTTTCACGTTGCACAAGCGTGTCGAAGTGGACCACCTGCATCAGGCCGTGAACACCCGCATCGGTGCGCCCGGCACAGTTCACGCGGATGGGCTGGGCCGCAAATTTGCCCAGTGCGCCTTCGAGCTTGTCCTGAATGGTGTTGCCCGACAGCTGGCTTTGCCAGCCTTCGTAGGTGCTACCGCTGTAGCTGATACCCAGGGCAATCCTCACAAGTGACTCACAGTGCACGCACAAGTGATGCACAGTCCGACATCAGGGCTGATCACAAGCTGGCTGGCGCTCAATACAAGGCGTTCAAAAACGCCTGTGCCTTGTTTTTGAGGGAGCCTTTGGCATGTGCCAGGACCTCTTCTGCGAGCACTCTGGCACCGTCCATGTCGCCCATCGCCCGAAACTCTTCGGCCAGTGCAAATTTGGTGTCCAGCGGTGCTTCAGACGATGTTGTGGAAGACTCAGCAGATGCCACAGGATTCTCGGTCGTGGGACCGTCCAGCTCAAGAGACAGTGAGCCCATGTCAAACTCCAGCATGCCGTGGTCCATGACGGCTGCAGCCGGCATGGCGCTGGGTTTGGCGGGCGCAAAGGGTTCACTGGTAAAGGTCAGGCCGCTGGCTGACAGGGCATCATCTGCCGCTTTTTTAGCGGAACCCGGTGCGCTTGCCAGCGGTATACCGGATGCAGCAACTGTGGGTTTGATGGCTACCGGGTCCACATCAAAGTCCACGTCAAAGTCCATGTCCATGGCATCAAATGAAGGTGCAGATTCAGGCCTGGAAGCGGCTGCAGGCTCTGGCGGCTGGGTGAACTGAACGGGTTCAATGGGTTGAAGCGGGGCTACCGGAGCCGGTTCATCACCCATTGGAAAATCCAGATCCAGGTCAAATTCTGTGGATGCCAGGGCGGGCATATGTTGCGGTTGTGCCATCAGCGGCATCGTGTCGTGACTGAACGCAGCAGCACTGACAGGCATACGAGCCGTTTCTTTGCCGACCTCAACTGCTGGCTGGCCACCGGGCTGGTACAACACATTGTCAGGGTCCAGCGCACGACCCATCTCGCCGATGTAAGCCCATTCAGGGCCTTCGCCACTGGTCAGGTTGAAAGCTTTCAGTGCAATGACCTCAAAGGCCTTGATGTCGCGCCGCTTGGCGTAGATTTCCATCAACTTGGCGTAAATCGCTACCCGGTTAGGGGTGGTACGCAGGGCTTCCTTGAGAATTTCTTCTGCCTGCAGGTCGCGTCCGTACGCCAGATAAACATCTGCTTCGGCCACCGGGTCCACGTCACCGGCGGCATCCAGCTGGCTGGGTGAGTACACCAGAGAAGAGCCGGTAGCGCCACCTTCGTTGCTGGTGTCAACGCGTTGACCACCGCTGGCACCAAAGAAGGAGTCAGGCTGCAAGCGGCTTTCAAGAAAGGAGCTGTCAACTTGCGCCTGACGATCGCGCTGGCGATAGCGGTAAAAACCGAAACCGGCCAACAGCAGCAGTAAACCCGCCAGACCAGGTAACACGAGCGGGTTTTCAGTCAACTCGTCCAGCAGGCTCGGTTCAGGCACAGGCAGAGGCACAGGTGCCACCACAACCGGTTTTTTGACAGCCACAGCCGCCGATGATGCAGTTTTTTCAGGAACGGAAGCAACTTGTGATGTTGCTGAAACCGGCGCGCTGGCCGATGCTGCAGATGCGGGTGCAGTTGTCGCAGCAGCCATCGTGCTGGTGGTGTTCACCGCTGGCTGGGTAGCCACTGCCACGGCCGCAGCCGCGCTTGCGGGCGTCATCGAGGCGACAACTGCAGCCGGAGCGCTGTCTGCAGGTTTGACAGCACTGGCTGATGTCAATGCGGTCACTGCAGCCGAGGCCGAAGGCAAAGGAGCTGCAGGCAATGCGTCTGGCCGGGTGACTGCAACGCCGGGTGCTTTGGCTGCACTGGCTGCACTGGCTGATGCTGCTGCACCACCGGCTGCTGCGGGTATGCCACCGAGTTTGTTCAAGTCACCGATATTTTTGGTCAGCTCAGCAACGCGGTCGGAAGCGGCCTTGGCCTGCCGGTCTATTGCAATTTTGTCTTCTGGAGTAGCCTGGGCTTTGACGGCGCCTTTGGACAGCGTCAGCTTGTCAGGTATGACTGCAACTGGTGCCCTGTCTTCGACTTTTGCCTGCACCTTGCCGCCCGCCTGACGGTTGGCACTGCCAACCTGCGTGGCCGGTATGTTCTCAGCCAGTTTGCGGCGGAAACTGTTGAAGTCTCTGGATTGCGCGACGATGGTCGTGCTGGCATCAGCAGCTGATGCTGCGCTGACCTCGTCAGCACCGGGTATATCCAGCACGCTGCCAGATTTCAGGCGGTTGATATTGCCGCCGATAAAGGCGTCCGGGTTGCTTCGTAGCAAAGCTACCAGCATCTGGTCAAGCGAGACACTGGCTGGTTTGACCTGAGCTGCAATCTTTCCGGCGGTATCACCTGGTTTGACTGCAAGTTGCTGGCCACTGCCAGCCGCTACTGCAGATGCCTTGGGTACGGCAGGCGTTACTTTTGCAGGCTGTGCTTTGGCAACCGGCGGCCGTGCTACCGCCTGGGCGGGAGGCGGGCTGGCCGGGTAAGGCGCCGTACCAGCGCTGCCTGCTGCTGGTGGTGCAGCAGGCATCACTGGCATGGCAGGTCGGGGTAATACGGGTGCCGTAACTGCAGCCACTGCACTGGCATTACCGGGCTGGCGCAAATTTGGCGGGTCAAACAGCATGGTGTAGTCACGCACGATGCGGCCCGCTGACCAGTTGGCTTCGAGTATCAGGTCAACAAAAGGCTCTGTCACAGCGCGTGTGCTGCTCAGCCTCAGATAAGACCGGCCATCGGAGCGTTTTTGAAGGCTGATCTGCAATTCGGAGACAGACGAAGAATATTCCAGCCCCGCAGCCCGGAAAACGTCAGCAGAGGCCACGCTGGCCTTCAGGCTGGACGCCTCTAAGGCGTTGATGTCCGCAATGTCGATTTCAGCCCTGAGTGGTTCACCCAAGGCCGATTGGACCGTGATGCGACCCAGCCCCAGGGCGTGCGCCTGAAGACTTGCCAGTCCACCCAGCAGTGCAACAGCGCTTGCCAGGGCGCAAAGACGCCAGTTAAAACGTTTTTCCATGGGGTTGTGAGCCTCCGGCGCTCGGTCTACAGGTGACTTTATTCTGCTTGTACGCACAAAAACCTCAATGCGAATTTTTGAAAAACAACCTTAACATCAAGGCATTAGGCTGACAAGCTAAGACATTGTTTAAGCTTTGGCGCGGCCAGTTGGCAGCAACACACAACGCGCAATTGTGGCCTCATGGCAACGCGCCGTCACCAGTAGTTACGACTAGAGCTTTTTACGTGAGTGATCGCAAACTTTGGTCGAAATCAAATGCGTCAAGCTTCAAGCAGGATGCGCAACATGCGCCGCAGCGGCTCGGCAGCGCCCCACAAGAGCTGGTCACCCACGGTAAATGCGCCAAGGTACTCCGGCCCCATCGCCAGTTTGCGCAGACGTCCCACCGGGATATGCATCGTGCCTGTGACGGCAACCGGTGTCAGGTCGCGGATGCTGGCCTCGCGTGTGTTGGGTATGACTTTGACCCAGGCGTTGTCTGCGGCAATCATGGCTTCAATATCCGCCAGCGGCACATCTTTTTTGAGTTTGAAGCTCAAGGCCTGGCTGTGGCAGCGCATGGCACCCACACGCACACAAAAACCGTCAACTGGAACGGCTGCAGTACCAAAACCTGCACCCTGACCCAAAATTTTATTGGTCTCTGCGCCAGCTTTCCATTCCTCTTTGCTTGAACCATCGCCCAAATCCTTGTCGATCCAGGGGATCAGTGAGCCGCCCAGAGGCACACCAAAATTGGCGGTCTCGCTGGCTGACAAGTTGTGCTGCTTGGCCAGTACGCGACGGTCAATTTCTAAAATCGCCGATTTCGGATCATCCAGCAGCGCTTTGACTTCGCCGTTGAGCGTGCCAAACTGCGTCAGCAACTCTCGCATGTGCTGGGCACCACCGCCAGAGGCGGCCTGGTAAGTCATGGAGGTCATCCACTCGACCAGACCCGCCTTGTACAGAGCGCCTACACCCATGAGCATGCAGCTGACCGTGCAGTTGCCACCGATCCAGTTGTTGCCACCGTTGGCCATGGCGTTCTGGATGACGGGTAAATTGACCGGGTCCAGAACGATGACTGCGTCGTCATTCATGCGCAGGGCAGATGCCGCATCAATCCAGTGGCCTGTCCAGCCCGCAGCACGCAGCTTGGGAAAAACCCCGGAGGTGTAGTCACCGCCTTGCGCAGTGATGATGATGTCGCACTTTCTCAAGGCCTCAATGTCAAACGCGTCCTTGAGCGTGGTTTCGTTTTTGGCCTGTGCCGGGGCTTTGCCGCCAGCGTTTGAGGTTGAAAAAAACACGGGTTCAATCAGCTCGAAGTCACCTTCAGAGACCATGCGATCCATCAGCACCGAGCCGACCATGCCGCGCCAGCCGACGAGTCCGGTCAAGTTACCTGTGAGTTTCATTGGGATTGCCCTTTTCAAAAATCTGCTTTTGACCCGGCTCATCGAGCCGGTAGGCACGACGAGACAGGCTTGCTAGCCTGTCATGGTTGTCGTTTTGATAATGTGCGTAAAAACCGGCTCATGGATGCCCGCACGCCGTCGGACGTGAAGACAGGGCAGAGCAGGGGTTTTGCACATGACATTGATTGTAACCAGGCATCTTTTTACACCTGACTGGCTAAGCTGATGTGCCTGATGAACGTCTGGGACCTGATGGATTTGTGTAAGTATCAGGCGCTTTGATCTCAATTGCCCACTCAAACCACAGCTGCGTAGCGTCTGTGTTCAAGAAGCCTGGCCGAACATGCAGTAGTCGAGATATAGCCAGGTATCTCGTCAGAGTCGGGTCATGGCTGGTTTGATGACATTCAATCCATCAGCAGTTGCCCGGATGCCCGAATGAAGTCAACAGGTCTGTCAAACGAAGGCAATCGTTTTTGCATTCACTGCAAAAACTCGGCAGTGGCTGAGCAACGTCATACCGTTCTCGCCTGGCGTTAAATAACTTTCATGACCCGGAGTGGTTCGCGGAATCATGAAAGTTGTGCCAGCGTTACTGGCTAGCTTTTCGGGTTTTCGACGGGCGTATCGCCTGAATGTTCGGAGAGTTTTTCCTCAAGAAGTTTTTCACCTTCAAACCCGGCAATTGCTGCCAGTCCCTTTTTAAAAAAACCGGCCTCCGGGTCAAGTTTTTCCACGGCCTCTTCCGCAACGACGGCGCCAATCAGTTGATTTAACAAACCCATGTGAGTCTCCAAAAGATACAAGCAGACAATTTAACATAGAGATTCAGCAAGCACCTCAAAACAGGCCTGATCCCACGTTGATCAGCAACGCGAGCACAGTGGTGTTGAACAGGTAGGCCAAAATGCAATGGATCGAGCCAATTCGTCGCATGGATTTGGATGTGAAGGAAACATCAGCAGTCTGGCCAGACGTGCCAATAACCGCCGAGAAGTAAAAGAAGTCACCGTATTCCGGGCTCTCTTCCTCGGGGAACTGGATGCCTTTTGAGCCATGTTGACTGAGTCCAGCGTAGTAATCATGCGCATAGTGAAGCGCAAACATGATTTGAATGAACGCCCAGGACGAGATCACGGTGAGCCCCGCCAGTGCTATGTGCGCCATCTTGAGAAAGCCGTGCATCTCTTTGACGACCGCTAATTCAGCAGCGATGGCCACCAGGCTGGCAATGGCAGATATGGCCACCAGTATCAAGAGGGCGATCTGGCCGTCGTCCTGTGTTTGGGCGCGATGCCGCATCCGGCTCTGGGATGAACGCGTCATCATGATGGCCGCCAGCAGCACATAAAGGCAAGTCCCGACGTTCCAGGCGACCAGCAGTCGGGTGATCAGGTGTCCCACCAGGCTTGTCGGCAAGAGCAGGCCTACAGCGATTGCAGCAGCAGCTGCGATAAAAATCCGGGGTCGCGCACGCACCAGTCGCAGCATTCGGTGACGTTGCCAATTCATACAGGGCCAGTTTATGGTTTTGATAAAAATGCGAGAAAAAAATCACCAGGGAGCAACTTACGGCGTTGACCCTGCAGGAGTGCATGGGCAAGCTGAATATCCGGATGACTGACCGTTTATTCGCCGCCAGATAATAGCGCTATTGGCCTGTACGCGTTCTCCCAAGCCGTTGGTGAACGGCTTGCGCCTTTCTTGAGCCGATGTCGTCCTCCGCACATCTTATGCCGCAGAGGCATTCGCGCGTTCCACCATGCGACGGCGCCATGGCTTGAGTACAAGCAGTGCGAGCACTGCTGCAAGGATGTTGCAGGCAGCAGCAATCAAAAATACCGAGTCCCAGGAACCGGTTGATTTCTGAATCGAGCTGGCGTAGGGCACCAGAAGCGCTGCCGTTCCTTTGGCTGTGTACAACATGCCGGCATTGGTTGATGCAAAACGAGCACCGAATGTATCGGTGCAGGTCGCCGGGAAGAGACTGTAAATCTCACCCCAGGCAAAAAATACCAACCCACTGAGCAACACGAACCAGACTGGATCAGAGCCCAGGCGGTAAAGCATGTAAATGCCTAATCCTTCTAGCATGAAGGCAAAGAACATTGTATTTTCGCGACCAATGTAGTCAGATATCCAGCCAAAAAACGGTCGCGTCAATCCGTTGAGAATACGGTCCAGCGTAGCGGCAAAGGTCAGGGCTGGCAGCGTTAGCCAGGCCAGACTGACAGACACGGAGCCTACTTTCAGATCTTGCGAAATAGAGGCTAAATTAGCGGTAACGATCAGCCCGCCGGCGCCGACAATTACAAACATAAAGTACATCAATACGAAGATCGGCTGGCCTTGCCGCCACACCAAACTACCGCCCACTGAAAAAATAAGTATTGCCAGTGCCAGGGGTATGAAAAACTGCTGGCCCAAGGCCCATAAAATCAAACACGTCACCAGTGCTATGAACCCGGCAATGATCCAGTTTCGCGCCGGCCCGATGATCTCCACCGGCGTATATTCACGTCGGCTTTGCATCACCTTTGCTGTAGAAGCTGTGACTTGTCCGGGTTTGGGTGGCATCAGCAGGAAAGCCAGCACGCAAATCACCACACCTTGACCCAGCCCAAAGTACAGAAACGTCTGCTGAAATCCCTCGGCCTTGATCATGGCCTGGATCGGGATAACCGTCGCTGCCGACCCGGCGCCAAACCCTGCGGCAGTCAGTCCCGCTGCCAGGCCGCGTCGGCTGGAAAACCACTTTAGCGCGTTGCCAATGCAGGTTCCGTAAATCGCACCGGCACCGATTCCAGCAATGATTTGCGCCAGATAGTATTGCCCTAAAGTCGTTGCTTTCGAGTTGAAACTCCAGCCGATGGCGCATGCAAGTCCGCCCAGAAACACCACAATTTGCGGCCCATACTTGTCAACGAACCACCCCTCGATAGGCACGAGCCAGGTTTCAAACAGAACAAACAAGGTGAAGGCTATCTGGATTGAAGCGCGATCCCAGCCAAACTGCTTTTGTATTCCAGGTACGAAAAATGTCCAGCCGTATTGCAAATTGGCGATCATCACCATGCACACAACCCCGATGATGAGCTGGCTCCAGGGGTTGGAAAACGTGGAGAGCAGACCTGCTCGCGCAGTGGTGCTGTCTAAAGGAAATGGCTGCGACATGGAGTACCTTCTTTCGGGTACTCCAGTTTAGGGGCCGCCATCCGGTCAAACTATTGGTGTAAATACCCTGTTACTCCAAGGGAGTGACCTTCCACACCTTGGTTGGAGACGCAGCCCTGGCCAGACTGCAACCAACACAGCCTAGGCCTGACGGGCAAGCGCCTTGACTACTGCAGCGCCCATGTCCGCTGTGCCCACTCTGGTTGTGCCTTCGCTGTAAATATCGGGTGTGCGCAAACCCTGCGTCAACACGGCATCGACGGCTTTTTCAATGCGCGCCGCAGCTTCTGGCTGGTTCAGGCTGAAGCGCAGCATCATCGCGGCGCTCAGAATGGTGGCCAGCGGATTGGCCACGCCTTTGCCCGCGATGTCAGGCGCACTGCCGTGGCTGGGCTCGTACAGGCCCTGGTTTTTGTCGTTCAGGCTGGCCGAGGGCAGCATGCCGATGGAGCCGGTCAGCATGGCGGCGGCATCGCTCAGAATGTCGCCAAACATGTTGCCGGTGACCACCACGTCGAATTTTTTCGGCGCCTTGACCAGTTGCATGGCCGCGTTGTCCACATACATGTGGTCCAGCGCCACGTCGGGGTATGCAAGGCCAACTTCAGTGACCACGTCTTTCCAGAACTGGAAGGTCTCCAGCACATTGGCTTTGTCAACGCTGGTGACGCGGCCTTCCCCGCCCGCTGCCTTGCGCTTGCGGGCCGCCTGAAACGCCACATGGGCGATGCGCTCGATCTCGGGCCGCGAATAACGCATGGTGTCGAAGGCTTCCTCGCTGCCAGGGAAGTGCCCGTCCACCGCAATTCTGCGACCGCGCGGCTGGCCAAAGTAGATGTCGCCCGTCAGTTCGCGGATGATGAGAATGTCCAGGCCCGAGACCAGCTCGCGCTTGAGGCTGGAGGCATCGACCAGTTGCGCGTAGCAGATAGCGGGGCGGAAGTTGGCGAACAGGCCCAGGTTTTTGCGCAGGCCGAGGATGGCTTGCTCTGGGCGCAGCGGGCGGTCCAGCTTGTCGTATTTCCAGTCGCCGACAGCTCCGAACAGCACGGCGTCAGCTTCTTTGGCGAGCTTGAGGGTGGCGTCTGGCAGGGGGTGGCCAAACGCTTCATAGGCTGCGCCGCCGACCAGTGCGCTTTCAGTCTCGAATTTCAGGTCCAGCGCGTGAAGCACCTTGACGGCTTCAGCGACGATTTCGGTGCCGATGCCGTCACCGGGGAGAATTGCGATTTTCATAAGGGTATCTTTACTATCGTTTTTATAGCTGCCCGTGCAGGTATTACGGTGGGCAGCGCATGATTCAGCTGTTAAAAGTTAATGACTAAGTTTAAGAGGCGGAAAACAAAAAAACCTTCAGCGCAGAGGCGCAGAGAACGCAGAGTTGCGCAGAGCAGACTAAAAAATGAATGTTCACCTCTGCGGCCCTCTGCGTTCTCTGTGCCTCTGCGATCAGAAACCTCTCTTGTCTTGACCTTAGCCAGCGATGGTGTGGTTAAGCCACGGCTTGGTGGCCAGGCGCTCAGCCTCGAATGCCTTGATCTTGTCGCTTTGCCGCAGGGTCAGGCCAATATCGTCCAGGCCATTGATCAGGCAGTATTTGCGAAACACCTCCACGTCAAACGGAATTTCTTCACCTTGTGCGCGCACGATCACCTGTCGCGCCAGGTCCACCGCCAGGGTGTAGCCCGGAAAAGCCAGAGCCTCGGCAAACAGTTGCCCGACTTGCGCGTCCGGCAGCACGATGGGCAGCAGGCCGTTCTTGAAGCTGTTGTTGAAAAAGATATCGGCATAGCTGGGCGCGATGATGACGCGAAAGCCATACTGATCCAGCGCCCACGGTGCATGCTCGCGTGAGGAGCCGCAGCCAAAGTTTTTGCGTGCCAGCAAAATCGACGCACCCTTGTAGCGTGGCTGGTTCAGCACGAAGTCCGGGTTCGGCTTGCGGCTCGCCGGGTCTTGCCCGGGAAATCCGGCGTCCAGGTAGCGCCAGGCATCAAACAGGTTCGGGCCGAACCCGGTTTTACGGATGGATTTCAGGAATTGCTTGGGAATGATCGCGTCGGTATCAACATTCTCGCGGTCCATGGGGGCGACCAGGCCTGTATGAAGAGTGAATTTTTGCATGATGGAAATTTAATTCGGTGAAATTCTATGTCGTGGGGTTTATCCGGCCCCGACTTAAGCAAACATGAGTCGTCCGCGCGGCGCGGGTATGTTGCGACCCAATGCTTGCGCCGTTTCAATCCACTCGTCGATGATGGTTTGCGCGTTGCCAAGTGCTTCAGCATAAGTCAAGCCGTCAGCCATGCAGCCGGCCAGCTCTGGTACCTCGGCGATGTAGCTGGCGTCTGCCTCGCTCCAGTAAATAATGATTTCATACTTGCTATTCATCGTTGTCACTTTGGGCTGAAAGCAACACCATTAGAAGCTTGTGAAACTGGCTCATGGTGCCGCGTATGAATACTCAAGCAAACTTGCGAATATCAACAAAATGCCCATGTACCGCTGCCGCCGCAGCCATCGCCGGGCTGACCAGATGCGTGCGGCCACCTGCGCCCTGACGGCCCTCAAAGTTGCGGTTGCTGGTTGAGGCGCAGCGCTCGCCTGGCTCCAGTTTGTCGGCGTTCATGGCCAGGCACATGCTGCAGCCGGGTTCACGCCACTCAAAGCCTGCTGCCTTGAAGATCACGTCCAGGCCTTCGCGCTCGGCTTGCTCCTTGACCAGGCCTGAGCCCGGCACCACCATCGCCAGCTTGATATTTTTGGCGACTCTCTGGCCGATCTTTTTCACAATCGCGGCGGCTTCGCGCATGTCTTCAATGCGGCTGTTGGTGCAGCTGCCGATGAACACCTTGTCAACATATAAATCGTTGAGCGCTTTGCCGGGCGTCAAGCCCATATAAGTCAGGGCGCGCTCAATGGCATCGCGTTTGTTGGGGTCTTTTTCCTTGTCGGGGTCTGGCACGCGGTCATTGATCGACAGCACCATCTCGGGCGAGGTGCCCCAGGTGACTTGCGGCAATATTTCGCTGGCATCGAGCTCTACGGTTTTGTCAAATACAGCGCCAGCGTCGGACTGCAGGGTGTTCCAGTAGTTGACGGCCAGGTCCCACTCCAGCCCGGTGGGTGAGAGCAGGCGGCCCTTCACGTAGTCGATGGTTTTCTGGTCCACCGCGACCAGGCCCGCACGCGCACCGGCTTCAATGGCCATGTTGCAGACCGTCATGCGGCCTTCCATGCTCAGGGCGCGAATGGCAGCGCCGGCAAACTCAATCGTGTAGCCGGTGCCGCCTGCCGTGCCGATCTTGCCGATGATGGCCAGCACGATGTCTTTGCCGGTCAGGCCGGGTGCCAGCGTGCCTTCTACCAAGACCCTCAGGTTCTTGGCCTTTTTGGCCAGCAGGGTTTGCGTGGCCATGACGTGCTCGACTTCGCTGGTGCCAATGCCGTGCGCCAGTGCGCCAAACGCGCCGTGCGTGGAGGTGTGGGAGTCGCCGCACACCACCGTCATGCCGGGCAGGGTCGCGCCGTTTTCAGGCCCCATCACATGCACGATGCCCTGGCGTTTGGACAGGAACGGAAAAAACGCTGCAGCGCCAAACTCCTTGATGTTGGCGTCCAGCGTGGTGATCTGCTCTTTGCTGACCAGGTCGGTGATGCCGTCGTAGCCCAGCTCCCAGCCGGTGGTGGGCGTGTTGTGGTCAGCTGTGGCGACGATGGACGACACACGCCAGACCTTGCGGCCTGCTTCGCGCAGGCCTTCAAAAGCTTGCGGGCTGGTGACTTCATGCACCAGGTGTCGGTCAAGGTAGAGAATCGACGTGCCGTCTTCTTCGGTATGAACAACGTGTTCATCCCAGATTTTGTCGTAGAGTGTTTTTGCCATGCTTGCTTTCGTGGAGGACTGATTTTAAGGGGCGGTTAATGACCGGTTTGATGGGTGGATTCAGGGTGGTGGTGTGCGCCCGAGGTGCTCGACCAGCAGGCGCGCCGTCACGGGCAGGGTTGAAAAATCCCGCGCGACCAGCTCGATCTGGCGGGTTGCCCAGGGGTCGAGCAGCTCGATGGTTTGCAATGCGCCCACGCCGTGCATCAACTCAAAAGCGCGCTGCGGCATCACGCCCACGCCCAGACCGTTGTGGATCATGCGGCACATGGCGTCCAGCCCGGTGACGTGAATGCGCAGTTTGATGGTGCGGCCCACAGCGGCGGCAGCGGCGCGCATGGCCAGATAAATCGAGCTGTTGGCATCCAGGCCGACCTGGTCATGGCTCAGTGCTGCTTCAAAATTGATAGCGCCTTGCCCACATAGGATATGCCCGGACGGCACAATCAGTACCAATTTGTCGCTCCGGTAAGGCAAGGTCTGCAATGGCCCGGTGCCGTCTGCGGTATTGCAGATACCCAGATCAGCAGCGCCTTCCTGCACCGCCCGGATGACTTCGGTGCTCAGGTGCTCTTCGAGGTCAATTTTGACTTCGCTGTGCTGGCGAATAAACGCGCCCAGGTCTTCAGGTAAAAACTGCACGGTGGCCGAAATACTGGCGTGCACACGCACATGGCCCCGCACACCGTCGGCGTATTCGCTGAGCTCTCCCTGCATCTTCTCCAGACTGGACAGCACGGAGCGCGCATGGTGCAGCAGGCTTTCACCGGCGGGGGTTAACCCGACGCCGCGCGTGTGGCGGTACAGCAGCGGGGTGTCCAGCGTGGCTTCCAGGTCGCTCAGGCGCTTGCTGATGGCCGATGCCGCAATGAATTCACGCTCTGCCGCTTTGCCGATGCTGCCCAGCTCACACACGGCTACAAAGAGCTGCAGCGAGGTCAGGTCCATGCGGCGGGCAAAGTTGCGTTCAGTAGGAAGCATTGGCCGCAAACATACGTGGATTGATACGTGGATTAATACGTGGATTAAAGTGGGTTGACATGGATTGGCATCGTGGCGGACGATGACTTCAAATTTTCCTATGATTGTGAACCTTTGGTCATCTTCAATGGAGATGGCTGGCATCCGCCATCCATAGGCTTACAAACAGTCCGGCTGCAGCCCTGGCGCTCGATAATTCAAACTCCAATCGGCATCCGCACCTCGACAGCCGTATTTTGTGAGATTTTTATGCCGGTTCAAGACGGTTTGCCCACGCCAGCGCGCTACTACGCTATGGCCGTCATCATTCTCGGAATATCGCTGTCAGTGCTCGACGGCTCCATCGTCAACCTGGCGCTGCCCGACATGGCGCGTGACCTGCAGGCCAGCGCTTCGCAAACTGTATGGGTGGTCAACGCTTATCAGGTGGCCATCCTGGTCTTGTTGTTGCCCTGCGCGGCTTTGGGCGACCAGATCGGCTACCGCCGGGTTTACCTCGGTGGGTTGGCGCTGTTCACAGTGGCGTCATTCGGGTGCGTGCTGGCCACCAGCCTGCCCGGCCTGGTGGCAGCGCGGGTGGTGCAGGGGCTGGGCGCTGCCGGCATCATGGCGGTCAATGCGGCGCTGGTCCGTCTGGTTTATCCGAAACGCCTGTTTGGCAGGGGTGTGGCCATCAATTCGATGGTGGTCGCAGCTGCCTCGGTGGCGGGGCCCACGGTGGCCGCTGCTGTTTTGTCAGTCGCGAGCTGGCCCTGGCTGTTTGCAGTCAATGTGCCGCTGGGGATCGTGGTGCTGATACTGGGCTCACGGGCCCTGCCGTTCAATCCGCCCACTGAACACCCGCCTGTGCGAATGAATCCTGCTGATGTGCTGCTGAACGGTTTGATGTTCGGCCTGTTTTTTCTGGGTGCCAACGCTTTGGGCACGCGCGTAGCTGCAGGGGCCAGTCCAAAGGACCTGGCTGTGCCGCTGGCCATGCTGCTGGCAGGTCTGGCTTGTGGCGCGGTGTATGTGCGCAGGCAGTTGCGTTTGACCACACCGCTGTTGCCGCTGGACCTGCTGCGCATACCGGTGTTTGCGCTGTCCATGGGTACGTCGGTGAGCGCATTCACGGCGCAGACCCTGGCCTATATTGCGCTGCCGTTTTTGCTGCTGGACACTTACGGGCGTTCGCACCTGGTCTCTGGCCTGCTGATCACCGCTTGGCCCGTGGCGATTGTGCTGACTGCTCCCTTCGTGGGTCGCCAGATCGGGCGGGTGCCTGATGGCTTGCTGGGCGGTATCGGTCTGGGGCTGCTGGCGGTCGGCCTGGCGTTGCTGGCGGCCTTGCCCGCGCAACCCAGTGATGTGGACATTGCCTGGCGCATGGCGCTGTGCGGCATCGGGTTTGCCGTGTTCCAGTCGCCCAACAACCACACCATTTTGAGCACGGCGCCGGTACACCGCTCAGGGGGTGCCAGTGGCATGCTGGGCACCGCACGCCTGACGGGCCAGACCCTGGGAGCTGTGCTGCTGGCCATTATTTTTACGTTGGCAGAGCCCGTTCACGGTCATGGCCCCACGTTGGCGCTGGCTTTGGGGGCAGGGTTCGCAGCATTGGCTGGCGTATTCAGCAGCTTGCGGTTGCGGCACACGCACTGAGGTGTCATTACATTTTCAGATCAATAGGAGATCAAAAGCGAAGCTGCAGACAGTGCTTCAGCACGGCAAAGCGAAGTGACAACAGATCGTATTGATATGGAAATGGAATAAAAGCACGACACCAAAGGCGCGGCAAGCAAAGCGCTGAACGCTTCAAATTACGATGGCAAGGTGCTGTTCTTGACATGAGAAAAGCCAGGTAAGGATTGCACCTTTTGTCAAGCCGGTTGCACAGTCCATTGTCACTAAAACTAAAAAGCAGCTGCATACTGCCGCAAACTGCCACACATCTGAATTATCCAAAAGCCGAGCTGGATAAAAATTTATGGTTTGCAGGAAATGTGTTCTCAGCCGCTGATGTGCAACTGGGCTTTGCGCTTGCAGCGGTCGTAGCCCGTAGCGGTTTGGGGGCCAGTCGGCCACTGTTGATGACTTTTCTGGCCCGTATCCACGCCTCGCCAGCCTGGCAGCGCGCCCTGGAGCGCGGCGGTGAATTCAGCCTGAAGTGAGGCTGCAACCGTTTCAACGAAAGCCGAAATAAGACAGGATAAAGCCGATGACGACAACCAGGCCGACGATGTAAATGATGGTGTTCATGGTGAATTGCGCTTTCAGTTGTTAGAGTGAAGTTTCTATCTTCTTATCAAGCGCAGGCCCGCTGCGTAGGGCTTTATGCACAGCAGCTATCGGACAACGGTTCAAGTTTGCAATGCTGGTATGACGCAAATGCAAGACAAAGGTGAAGACGAATGTGAATGTTGTTGGCTTCAGGTTTCAAATCAACTGATGTTGTACGGTGACTTTTTGTACGACCTCCTCTGCCAAAAAAATCCAGAGTGATACAGCTTCACTGCGTAACATCATTTTTTAAGTCAAGCGCACTTGTGGACAGGTAGCTCATCGAGCATCAGATGCACAGGCTTTTTGCGTTTATGTATCAAATTTTTGAGCAACTCCACGAGTAACCAATGGTTTTAAATCCTTATAGACTGGCAATTCTAGGGAAAACCCGTATATTTCTGACATGCACACACCCAGCACACTCCTGAAAGCCTCTTTGGACGCAAGCAAAGAATTTTTCCGCTCGCCTGGCGCGTTGCCTGCGTCCGTGCAAGTCGCGCCGCCTCACGCCCAGCCCCTCATGGTTCCTATACGCTCTATTGGCCCCAGTCACAACGAACGTATTGCAGCGCATCTGCTGGCGCTTGCCCCCGCTGACCGCTACCTGCGCTTTGGCTACGCCGCCAATGACGAGCAGATTCAGCGTTACGTCAATGGGCTGAACTATGGGCGTGACGATATTTTTGGCATCTACAACCGCAAGCTGGAGCTGATTGCCATGGCGCACCTGGCGTTTTCAACCAACCCGGAGCTGAAAAGCTGTGCCGAGTTTGGGGTGTCTGTGCTGGCGCATGCACGGGGTCGGCGCTATGGCTCGCGCTTGTTTGACCGCGCTGTGATGCATGCGCGTAACGAGGGCGTTGACATGATGTTTATCCACGCGCTCAGCGAAAACACGGTGATGCTCAACATTGCCCGCAAGGCCGGCGCAACCATTGAGCGCGACGGCTCGGAAACCGAGGCCTACCTGAAGCTGCCGCCCGCAGACCTTGACTCCCGCATGACTGAAATAGCGCTGGAGCAAATCGCCCAGACCGACTACCGCCTGAAAGTGCAGGCCAAGCAGTTCCGGGATTTTCTGGCGATGGTCCAGGAAGTGCGGCGCGGTGTGCAGGACTCGGGCGACCAGACCAAGGCTTGACAGCGCCAGCCCGCCCCTGCTTTTTGGGCAATCGCAGGGTCAAGCAACGGGGCTGGCCTGTGCCAGGGTGAGGCACTACACTAGCGATTCCTCCACTACCGAACACCCCTCGTGTCCGACATTCCCCCCAGTCACACCTCAGGCAAAGCGCCAAAACATGAAGACAAGCGCGGCTTTCTTCAAAAACTCGCAGAAATGCTCCACCCCGGTCCGGACTCCAAAGACGAGCTGATCGAAACGCTGGTGGAGGCGCAAGACAACGATGTCATCGGTGCCCAGAGCCGCGAAATGCTCGAAGGCGTGATCCGCATGGCCGACATGACGGCAGGCGACGTGATGGTAGCCGCCCCGCGCATGGATCTGGTCAACATAGACGCCCCGTTTGACGCACTTCTGCACCTGATCATTGACACGGCGCATTCGCGGTTTCCGGTCTATGAGGGGAACAAGGAAAACATCCTCGGTATCTTGCTGGCCAAGGATTTGCTCAAACTGCAGCGCGCGCCCGAGCTCAACATCAAGGCGTTGCTCCGGCCGGCGGTGTTTGTGCCCGAGAGCAAAGGCTTGAACGACTTGCTGCGCGAGTTTCGCGGCAACCGCAACCACCTGGCCATCGTGATCGACGAGTTTGGCCGCGTCGCCGGGCTGATCACGATTGAAGATGTGCTGGAGCAAATCGTTGGCGAGATTGAAGACGAGTTTGACATCGCCGAAGACGAAGGCGACATTTTCGGCCTGCCCGACCGCAGTTACCGTGTCAGCGGCGACACCTCGATCGAGCGCGTGAGCGAAGCGTTCGGCGTCGCGCTGGCAGATGCGGACTTTGAGACCATCGGTGGTCTGGTGGCCCACGAAATGGGTCATGTGCCCAAACGTGGCGAGCACTTTGCGCTGTCGGGCCTGCAGTTCACGGTGCTGCACACCAAGGGCGGGGCGGTGCGCTGGTTCAAGGTCTCGCCGGTGGATGCACTGGCCAGTCTGGCGCCGCACTGACTTGGCCCCGGCTCTGCCCAAAACAGCAATTGCTATTGTTTTAATAGCTGGTGGCGCACACGCTGCAAGCGTGGCGTGGCCTTTTTATGCGGGATTGATGCATGGGCAGCCGATCTGGTGGCTGCAGGCGCTGGCCATGCTGGCGCTGGTGTGGCAACTGCAACGCTGCAGCAGCGCCCGGCAGGGGGCCTGGCTGGGCTGGTGGTTTGCCACCGCCATGCAGTGCGCTACCTGGTGGTGGCTGTTTATTTCGCTGCACACCTATGGCGGGCTGGCGTCGCCACTGGCGGTGCTGGCGATTGTGGGGCTGGCCGGGTTTTTGGCGCTCTACCATGCGGCGGTGTGTGCGGTGTTTGTGCGGCTTTCAAAGGTTGAAGGGCGCGCTTATGCAGCAGACAGCGTGGTGGTCAAGCCTGCTCTTTTTGCGGCGCTGTGGCTGCTGGCTGAATTGGGGCGCGTGGCCTTTTTTACCGGTTTCCCGTGGGGTGAGGGCGGCTATGCCCAGCTGGACGGCCCGTTTGCCAATCTGGCCAAAGGCGTCGGTGTGCATGGGCTGACGTTTGCCAGCGCCTGGGGTGCTGCGGCGGTGGCGGCTCTGGTGTTGCGGCCACGTTTGAGCCGGGCTTTGTGTGTGGCTGCTGTGCTTGTGGTTGCCAGTACGGCCAGCTTCTTTCTCAAGGTGGACGCCGATGCATCGCTCTTTTCCGCAGCTTATCCGGCCAGCCGTGGTGTAGCCGCCCAGCCATTTACCGTGGCGCTGCTTCAGGGCAACATTGCCCAGGACGAAAAGTTTGCAGGTGGCAGCGGTATCCCCGATGCCCTCAAATGGTATGGCGAGCAGTTGCGCAGCAGCACGGCATCGCTGGTGGTCACGCCTGAAACTGCGCTGCCCCTGTTGCCAGCGCAGTTGCCTGAAGGCTATTTGGCAGCATTGCTGAACCATTTCATGCAGCCTGCGCCTGGTACGTTGCCTGCATCAGCTACGGCGGCGCTGGTGGGCATACCGCTGGGCAACAGTGAGCAGGGTTACACCAACTCGGTGATTGGGCTGAAACCGGTTGCTGACAGCATGGCGAGTGCCAGCCCGGCGGAGGTTGAAAGCAGGGTTTACCGTTATGACAAGCACCACCTGGTGCCGTTCGGCGAGTTTGTTCACCCCTTGTTCAAGTGGTTTTTGACCATCGTCAACATGCCGCTGTCGGACTTCAACCGGGGTGCGGTCAGCCAGCCGTCTTTTGACTGGCAGGGCCAGCGCATCGCGCCGAATATCTGCTACGAGGATTTGTTTGGTGAAGAACTCGCAGCACGCTTTACAGACCCGGCCACCAGCCCGAGTATGTTTGTCAATATCAGCAATATTGGCTGGTTTGGCAACACCATTGCCATTGACCAGCACCTGAACATCTCCCGCATGCGCGCCATCGAGTTCGAGCGCCCGATGATCCGCGCCACCAATACCGGTGCAACCGTCATCATTGACCACCGGGGTGTGGTCACGCATTCGCTGGAGCGGCACACGCGGGGCGTTCTGGTGGGCGTGGTCCAAGGGCGCAGCGGCACCACGCCTTATGCCTGGTGGGTGTCGCGATTTGGTCTGTGGCCCTTGTGGGCGCTGTGCTTGGCTATTGTGGGCTTGGCGGTTGTCAACAGGCAAAAGCGTTATTGAGTGCGTTTTGCCGTCATACCGTCATACCGTCACAGCGCTTATTTGACGAACTGGTTCAGCTGAATAATCGGCAGCAGTACTGCCAGAACAATCAGCATCACCACCAGCCCCATGGCCACAATCAGCAGCGGCTCCAAAATGGTCGCCAGCGCCATTGCACGGCGTTGCACCTCGTTGGACAGTTGCACTGCGGCGCGCTGCAGCATCACCGGGAGTTGCCCGGTTTGCTCACCGAGCCGTGCAAACATGCTGACCAGGCCAGGAAAGCGCTTTTTTTGTGCCAGCGCGGACGCCAGCGGCGCACCTTCACGCACCAGCAACAGCGCGTCCAGCGCATCGGCGCGCATGGCCCGGTTGGACAGGGTTTCAGCCGCCGCCTGCAGAGCTTTCAAAATAGGCAGTCCGGCACCCGCGAGCATCGCCAGCGTGCTGGCAAAGCGCGCCGCGTTGTAGTCACGGGCGAGGCGCCCCACAATCGGAATGGTCAGCGTTGCCGCGTCAAATTTTTCACGAAAAGCCTCGTTCCTCAAGGAAATACGTGCGCCGATAGCTATCAAAACAAGAGCACCCAGCAAGGCCCAGCCGTAACTGCGCACCCCATCACTCAAGGTCAGCATGAGCACCGTGAGAAAAGGCAGGGCGCGCTTGGTTCCGGCAAACACATTGGCCACCTGCGGCACCACATAGCCGACCAGAAACATCACAATCACAATCGCCACCAGCGTCACGATGGCCGGGTACAGCGCAGCGGCCATGAGCTTGGACTTGAGCGTCTGGCGTTCTTCCAGGTCGTCGGCCAGGCGCTCCAGCACCAGGCCCAGGTGCCCGCTTTGCTCGCCTGCGCCAATCACAGCGGTGTAGATCGGTTCAAACTCGCGCGGGTGCAGTGCCAGCGCCCGGCCAAAGCTGGAGCCGCCATTGACTTCAGAGCGCAGGGCCGCTACCAGGTTGCGCTGTTTCTCGTCTTCCGCTTCGTCAGACAAGGCCGTTAACGCCCGCTCCAGCGGCAGGCCTGCAGCGACCAGCCCGGCCAGCTGACGCGTCCAGATGGACAGGCGCGTGGCGTTAAACACCCGACCGCCAAACAGATTGGTTTGCAGCAGTGACGGTTTTGCACCGTCGGTACTGACTCCGCCACTGCTGACAGCATTCACAACCAGCGGCACCAGCGCCTGCGTGCGCAATATGCTGCGGGCAGACCGGGCGGTGTCAGCCTCGATCACGCCCCGGCGAATCTTGCCGTCGCTTTGCATCGCTTCAAATGAGTAGGCGGGCATGAGGTTCAGCTTTCTGCCCAGTTGTCCAGCCGCAGTCCCGTGACGCGCATGAACTCACGGGTGTTGTTGGTGACCAGCGTGCAGTCTTGCGCCAGCGCATGGCAGGCGATCCACAGGTCGTTGGCACCGATCGGCGTGCCGGCTTCCTTGAGCTGCGTGAATTGACTGGCGTAGTGTTCACACAAGTTTCTGGTCGTGTCGTATTGAACGCTGATATGGCGCGTGAGCTGGTCCAGCTGGCGCAGGACCTCACTTTTTTTGGTGCTGCGCTCGGCACCTTTGAGCAGCTCCGCGAACGTGAAAAAAGACATGCACAGATGCGCTTACGCACCCAGCGCATTGATGCGCTGGGCCACCGAAGGCGGTTTGTTCTTGATGAGGTAAATCAGGATGTTGGTATCCAGCATGTAGCGCTCGGCCATGGGGTGTGCCGCTTTAAAGCGCGGGGCGCTCTTGCGTGCCGGGTTGCTCCTGCTGTTGGCGTTCGAGCGCACTGGCGAAGTCGCCCTTAAACCCATTCAAAACCTTGAGCAACGCCGCCCCCCGGTCACTAGGCACAGGGTGCAGCACCAGGTCACCGTCAGCATTGCGAAAAATTTCCACCTGGCTGGCAGATAGCCTGAACTCTTGCGGAATCCGCACCGCCTGGCTGTTCCCGTTGATAAATACGCGGCTGAGTAGGTGTGGCACAAGGCGTTCCTTCAAAGATTAATGTGTGTACGTTGGCGTGTGCATTTTATCGGCACAGTAAACGAAATGCAGACCGTGGGGCATATCTTCACCAGCAGGGGCCGCAGGCGCAGCGGCCTCCTCGGGGCTGGAGCCTGCGGCTCCGAACCTGCTTGAGCAGGTTCGGACAGGCGCCAGAAGCGAAGCCTCTGGCGAGCGGCGGCCTGCAAGGGGCAGGGCGCTACACGCAGTGAGCAACCGTGGGGGCAACATCTAGTCCCTTGTCACCCGCAACAGCTCTTCGCGCGAGGTGATGCCGCTGGCCACCAGGCGCTCGCCGTCTTCGCGCATCAGCGTCATCCCCGCTTCAATGGCGGCACCACGAATGTCGGCTTCAGACGCCCGGTTGTGGACCTGCGCGCGAATGGCATCGTTGGCAACCATCAGTTCAAACACGCCGGTGCGGCCCTGGTAGCCGGTCTGGCCGCATTCGCTGCAACCCGTGCCGTGACAATGAACGCACACTTTGCGCACCAGGCGCTGTGCCAGTACACCGAGCAGGGACGAGCTGAGCAGAAACGGCTCGACACCCATGTCGGTCAGACGCGTGACGGCGCTGGCGGCGTCGTTGGTGTGCAGTGTGGCCAGCACCAGGTGCCCGGTCAGTGAGGCCTGAATGGCGATCTGGGCAGTCTCGAAGTCGCGGATCTCACCGATCATGATCACGTCCGGGTCCTGCCGCAGGATGGCGCGCAGGGCCTTGGCAAAGTCCAGGTCAATCTTGATGTTGACCTGGGTCTGGCCAACACCCGGCAACTCGTACTCAATCGGGTCTTCCACCGTCATGATGTTGCTGGCACCTGCATCCAGCCGCTGCAGTGCCGAGTACAGTGTGGTGGTTTTGCCAGAGCCGGTCGGCCCGGTTACCAGAATGATGCCGTGCGGCTGGGTCACCAGGCTTTCAAAGCGGCGCAATACGTCGCCCTGCATGCCCACTGATTCCAGGCTCAGTTTGCTTTCGCTTTTGTCCAGCAGGCGCAGTACGGCACGCTCACCATGGGCGCTGGGCAGGGTGCTGACGCGCACATCGACCGCACGCGTGCCAATGCGCAAGCTGATGCGGCCGTCCTGCGGCAAACGCTTTTCAGAAATATCGAGGTCGGCCATGATCTTCAGGCGTGAGATCAGCGCCGCGTGCAAAGCCCGGTTGGGCTGGACCACCTCGCGCAGCGTGCCATCGACCCGAAAGCGCACGCTGGAGTGGCGCTCGTACGGCTCGATGTGAATGTCACTGGCACCGTCCCGTGCGGCTTGCGTCAAGAGCGCATTGAGCATGCGGATAATCGGCGCGTCGTCGGCGGTCTCCAGCAGGTCTTCGATGGCCGGCAAATCCTGCATCATGCGGGACAGGTCGGCATCAGACTCCACCTCGCTGACGACTGCCGCCGCACTCGACTCACCATTGGCATAGGCCGCGCTGATACGCTGGGCCAGGGTGCCGGGGTCGGCGCGTTTGAGGCCCATGGCGAGGCTGTTGGTGCTGTATTTGCGCATCACCTCGCCCATGGCCGCCAGGTCCGGGCTGGCGTTGTGCCACAGCAGCAGGCCTTGGCCGTCGTCTTCCAGCAGCAAAGCGTTGCTGCGCGCAAAAGCGTAGGGCAGGGGGTAGCGCATGGTGGTTATGTCTTGGCTTGGTGGGCGGGTTCAGTTGGCAGGTTTGCGAGGGGCCAGGTCACTGGCGCTGGCCGGTGCCGTAATCGGCGCCATGAAGGGCTGCTTGATCTGTGGGGAGCCTGGCGCGGGAACGAGCTGTGGCGGCAAAACCGGCCCACTGGTGATCGGGACCATAATATTCGGCGCAGGCTGGGCGTCTTTCTGGGTAGCGCGCATCAGGTCATAGCGGTCCAGCGACAGGTTGTCAGTGGACAGCGCATCACGCACCACCACAGGCCGCAAAAACACCATCAGATTGCGTTTGGAGCGGGTGCGTTTTTCGCCTTTGAACAGGTTGCCGAACAACGGCACATCGCCCAGCACGGGCACCTTTTCCTGCCCGCCCGCGTACTCGTCGGTCAGCAGGCCGCCCAGCACCACAATCGCGCCGTCTTCAACCACCACATTGGACTCGATCGAGCGCTTGTTGGTGGTCGGGCCATTGGCCGCTGTGGTGGTGGCCGGGTCAATGCTGCTGACTTCCTGATAGACCTGCAGTTTGACGCTGCCGTCTTCACTGATCTGGGGCTTGACCCGCAGTGTCAGGCCCACGTCTTTGCGTTCCACCGTCTGAAACGGGTTGACCGAGCCCGAGTTGCTGTTGTTGCTGGTGAACTGCCCGGTGATGAACGGCACGTTCTGGCCGACCACAATGCGGGCCTCTTCGTTGTCCAGCGTCAGGATGTTGGGCGTTGACAGCACGTTGCCGTCACCGCTGGACTCCAGCGCCCTGGCCAGAAAGCCCAGCACATAGACACCATTGCCCTGTTTGCTGGCCAGGCCGAAATTACCCCCGGTTGAGGGCGCGGCCGCACCTTTGGCCGCATTGAGGGCCAGCGAGATGATGTTGGCCCCACCAATGGTGAAGTTGGTGCCCAGCAAGCCGATGTTGCTGTCGCCTTTTTTACCCAGCGCGCCCTGGAACTGGATACCAAACTCGGCGGCTTTGTCGGCGTTGACCTCGACAATCAGACTTTCGACAAACACCTGCGCCCGGCGTGAATCGAGCTTGTCAATGACTGCGCGCAGCTGGCGGTACTGTGGCTCGGGCGCGGTGATGATCAGCGAGTTGGTCGATGCATCGGCCTGTATTTGCCCACCCGTTGATGGCTGGCTGCTGGAAAGAGCGGCACCGCCTGCACTGCTGCCAGCACCCCCCGTACTTCCCGCACCCCCCAAAGCGCCCGCACTGGAGAGCCCAGAGACCAGGGGCGTGCTGGACAACCCGGCGCTGGCACCGCCGCCACCGCTGTTGTTGGCCGCCATGGCCGCCCGCAAGGTGGTGGCCAGCTTGGTGGCATCGGCGTTTTTCAGATAAACCACGTAAATGTTGCCGCTGGCCATGTCTTTGCCTGCAGGCGTGCCGGCGTTGTTGCCGCTGAAGGCACCCTGGTCAAGCTTTTCAACCAGCGTTCGTACCAGCGCCAGACGCGCTGGGTTGGCCGCCCGCAGAATCAGCGAGTTGCTGCGCGGCTCGGCCAGCAGCGTGGTTTTGAACGAGGTGTCTGCCTGACCTGCTGCCGCCCCGCCCGCCAGGCCGGAATCAATCAGCCGGTTGACCAGCGGTGCCAGGTCGGTGGCAATGGCGTACTGCAGGCGAATGATTTCCACGCCCGTGGCGTTGGCCACGTCAAGCGCGGCAATGATGGTGCCAATGCGTTGCAGGTTGTCCGCGTAGTCGGTGACGATCAGCGAGTTGTTGCCCGGGTTGACGTTGATGGTGTTGTTCGGGCTGATCAGCGGGCGCAGCACTGGCACCAGGTTATTGGCGGTTTCGTGGTTGAGCCTGAAAATCTGCGTGATGATCTGGCCGCTGGCCGCTGGTACCTTGCCTGCCGACACGGTACCGCTCTGCAATTTGGCATCTGCCTCAGGCACCACCAGATACAGGCCTGCTGATTCCACCAGTGCAAAGCCCTGGGTGCGCAACTGGCTTGAAAACTGGCGCAGTGCCTGTGCGGGTGTCACAGGCGTTGTGGTGACCAGCGTCATGGTGCCCTTCACGCGCGGGTCCACCACCACATTTCGCCCGGTGATCACGGCCATGGTGCGGGCTACGGCGTCAATTTCAGCATTGGCAAAGTTCAGTGTGACAGGGCCGCCTGCGCGATTGGCGGTTTTGGCGTTGCCTGGCCCTGCATTCTTGGCAGTTTGAGCAAAAGAAATGCCTGTGGCGCACGTCAATGATAGGCTGATAGCTATTGAAATAATAGCAAACCGGGTTTTCAGAGGCTTCAGGTGCGTACGCATCCTGAGCGGCATGAAAGGGGTTCGGTAGGGTGTGGTCATGTGCTTTAGCCCAGGGTGATGATGGAACGCGCACCGTTGCGCCGCCCGATGATGTTCAGTAAATTGGACAAGGCCGCTTCATGCTCGGGGGCGGCACTGGCCACGCCTGTAAAGCGCAGGCGCGGGCCGGTCCAGCTGCCGCTGCCGCTGAGTTGCAGGCTGCCTTCTACAGTCGCCAGCTCCAGGCTTGGCGTGCTGCCACCGCGCAAGGTCAGGCGGTAGCTGCCCATGGGCTTGAGGGTGGACAGCCGGGAAGACATGGCCAGGGCCGCCAGTTCAGCTTGCCCTGACAGCGCCAGCCGTCCTTCAAACCAGGCCATTGAGAAGTTTTGCGTGCTCAGTTGAAGGCTGCCTTGGGCCTGCACCGTGTTCCAGGGCGTTCCCAGCCCGGCCAGCAGGGCGGCAGGCCATTGCGAGCGGCCGTCACGCACCTCCAGACTGGCGCCGCTCCAGTGCTGGGTCAGCCGGGCCTGCAGCGGGGCCGTGGTGCAGCAGTCTGCGCTGATCTGCAGGTTCAGGGCCAGCCAGCCCGGGCGAAGTTGCCACGCCATTTGTCCAGGCAAAACGGCACTGTCGCGGCTGCCCGCACCACCCGTGAGCTGCAACCGGGCCGAGCCCGTCCAGACCGTGCCGCGCGGGTCAATCAGTTGCACCCGGCCTGCACTGGCCTGACTCACTGCCCCTGCCAGCCAGCTGGCAGGGGCATACACCAGCGTTGCCGTGACCAGGCCCAGCAGCGCGCCCAGCACAGCCCAGCGCCAAGGCGCGGCGAGTGCAGGGTGACGTGCCAGACGTTGGGAAAGGAGCATTGGGTGGTGCGCTCTGGCTTACGCGGGGGGCAGGCTGAGCACGAGGGTGCCATCCCATGCAACAGGGGCGCGGCTGCCCGGTACGGGCGGTGTGGCCGGGGTGGTACTGCGCACCAGCCGGACCTCGCTCGGAATGGCGCGCGCATTGACGCGGGCCTGCACCAGCCATTGGGCCAGCGCCTCTGCCGGGATGTTTTTCAGCGTGACGGTCACGCGCTCGCCCAGTACATTGAGCTGGGCACCCGCGCCGAGGCGCTGCTTGATGGATGTTTCAAGTGCGCGCAGGGCATCGTCGCGGCTGAGTTTGGGTTGTGACTGCAGCGCCAGGGCCTGGGCCTGCAGTGCTTGCATGGTTTGTGCCTGTGCGTCCAGGCTGCGCTGCAGTGCATCGGCCTGACGCAAGGTCGCCAATGGCGGCGCAATCAACAGCCACCAGACCAGGGCCAGACCCACCACACCAGCAGCTGTCAAAAGCAGCGTTTGCTCTCTGGCAGCCAGTGTTTGCCAGCGTGCCTGCACCGGCGCAAAAGCAGCAGGCCATCTCATCGAGTGCCGCCCGGGGGATTGTTGCGAACATTGTCTTGTTTGACGACCAGCGTGTCACCGTCCTGGCGTGCTGCATAGCCCTGGCCTTTCAGCTGGTCGGTCAGGCTGGAGGCCTCTTGCGCCGTCAGTTGCAGGCCCTTGACTTTGACTTCACCCGCCAGAAAATCAAGCGCGCTGGCTGAGCGGTCTGCAGGCGCTGCGGTGCCCAGTACCCCCAGCATGGCTTCCAGGTCACCGCCTGAGGTGGCCCCGGTCGCCTGGCGCAAAGCCGCTACCTCGCGTTCCATTTGCAAGGGCGCATCAATCACCAGTCTGACTTGCGGAAACGTCTGCGTCAGCAGGTTCTGGGTTGCTGCACGCCTGGCTTGATAAGCCGATTGCTCTTTCCACGCCCAGGCGTTCAGGCCCAGCAATTGCGCGCCCAGCAGCAGTCCAAGGCCCCAGCGGGCGGGCCGCCAGGCGCGGGCTTGCAGCAAGTCGCTGAGCACACCTGACACGCGCTTGACGGTGCGGGCGCGGCCCGAATTGGCCATGTCGAACTGGGCTAGGTCCCAAGGCGAACGGGCGGCATCCAGCCAGCGCTCTGAACGCGTCAACAGGGGCACTTTGCGCTCCAGCAATTGCTCGGCCAGCTCGGCCAATGCGGGTTCGGCAAACGTCAGCCATTCTTCGTCAGCTTGTCCGGGTGGTATGAGGGCGATGGCTGCCGCATTGAGCGGTATGCGCAAAACGCTGCCCACTGCTTCGCCTGTGACCACCAGCTGCGGCAGGTCTGCATCGCCCACGGCATGCACGTGCAGAGGGCCGGCTTCAGGCGCAAACTCGGGCACCACGCGGGTGATGGGGCGCTGTGCAGCTTCCAGCGCCTGCAAATGCCCCCTTAGCCAGGCTTTGTTACACACCGCAACCCAGACCGGCCCTGCGCTAGAGGCCCCAGGCGCGAGTGCGAGGTGCAGGTCGGCGGTGTCATCGAGCAAGCGGTCTTCGAGCAAATTCTCAAGCACCAGGCGCAGGCGCGGCGAGCCTGGGCCCACGCCTTTGGGCAAGTCAACGGCGTGCCACGACAGCTGGCTTACTGGCACCACAGCCACCACGTCGCCTCCCTTGGCAGGGGCAGGCAGCAGCGACAAAGGCGCGCTGGCATGCGCTGCCAGCACGCGCCCATCTGGCGTGATGGCGTAGTCGTAGGGGGTCGCGGCGCTGGGCGCAGTGAGGGGGAGACAGATGATCAGTGTGCTCATGGCGGGGAAGTGTCAGCGCATTGTAGGGGAGCGTTTTGACACCGCTTTGACGGGCTACGGGCAAATGGGCAAATGGGCAAACGGGCAGACCGCCTCGCGGCCTCATCGGCGCATCGACGCGTCAGGAAGGTCTGCATACACCCCCCGGTCGCGCCACAGTGTGCGCACCGTCAGACCATCTCGCTGCAAAACCGCCCGCTCCTGAACCACGCTCTGGTCCAGCCGCAGGCGGCTGCTGACTTCAAAAAACCGGGTCGATATGGAATGCTGGCTTTCAGTGAACTGCAGGGCCTGCGCACCCAGCTTGAGGTTGGCGTCAGCCAGCGTGCGAAAGTATTGCCCGGCCCGGGCTGTGACCAGTTTTTGCGCGTCCGACATATCTAGGCCGGGGGTGCTGGCATAAATCACCTCAGCGCTGGCGGTGTTCAGGTTGATGGGCGTTCGGGTTGGCAGCAGGGTGATGTAGGCCTTGAGTTCGGTCAGAACCTCGGGCCGCAGGCCCAGCCAAGTCAGCTGGTCTGCGTGCTGGGGCATCAAAGGTGTGAGTGCGGTCGCTGCTTGGCCACTGCGCTGGGTCGCCGCCAGCAGGTTGCTGGCAAGGGTCTGGAGCTGATCGGCTGGCAGGCCCAGCTGCTCAAACAAGCGGCCAAAGCTGGCCAGAGCAGGCTCGGACAGCGCGCTGCCATCGATCAGGTTGATCACATTCATGCGTGCCTGCAGGTCACTGATCTGGCCCGACAGAAAAGCCTCGCGTTCCGTCTCGGTCACGGTTTTGTCAACCGCCAGAAAGCTCGACAGCCGCGCTTCATTGAGCGGTACCGCCCAAGGCTCGGCCAGGTGGTCTGCGCCGCCTGAACGCGCATCTTCACGCAGGATCAGGCGCGCCCAGTCCAGCGCGCCCGTCAGAATCCAGCTCGACTGCACACGCGCCCGCTCAGCGGTCTCGACCTCGACACTCCTCCACTGCTGCCACAGCGCCGCCGCCGCAAACGTAGCCACCAGCGTGACGGTCAGCATGGCAGCCAATATCGCAGCGCCGGATTGGGTGTTTGGCTGTCTCATACGCAATCTCTGAACGACCACGGTGACACACCAACCAGGCAGGGGCCGCGGAACTGGCTTTGCCAGGCCTCTGGCGAGCGGCGGCCTGCAAGGTGCAAAGAGCTACACGCAGCGAGCGAGCACAAGTGGGCTTCATTCGAGCAGGGGCCGCGGAACTGGCTTTGCCAGGCCGCAGGCGCAGCGGCCCCCTCGGGGGGCAGAGAGTTACACGCAGTGAACGAGCGTGGGGGCCATCTCATGTCTTATCACCGCTCAGCGTGGGTCGAACCCAGTCCAGCGTGAGTTTGCCGCTGATGGCCGAGGTCGGTGGCAGCGTCAGCACCAGGCGAATGCCTTCCGGTACTGTGGCCTGCGATGTCACAGCGCCTCCAGCCGGTGGATTGCCCGCAGGTGCTGGCGCACCCGCTAGAGGCTGGCTGGCATCGCTGGACAACGGGTTGGTCCAGGCGTCACTGCGAAAGTAAAAAATTTGCCAGTCTTCCAAAGGTATGACCTGCACTTCGCGCGCCCGGTCTTCAGTACTGGCGTTTTGTGCCCACTGCGCGGCACGGCTCCAGGACTCATTCCAGGCCCCGACAGTGCGTAATACGGGGGACTGCCAGCGCAGCCACTGGCCGCCCGCATCATTGCGGCGCGTCCAGGCCACCACCACCAGGCCGTCGCCCAGCGGGGCTGTGCGGCGTGTCAAACGCAGCACCCGGCCATCCCAGTCCAGACTGCTGGCAAAGGGGGTCTGGGTCAGCGCGTCCAGATCGACCTTCCACTGGGCCAGCCCAGCCTGCAGTGTCAGTACCTCATCGGCGCGCTGGCTGGTCTGCGTCTGCGCGCGCGCCATGCCGTCGAGCCCGCGCCAGCTCAGCACCGCCATCAGCGCCATGATGGTGATCGCCACCAGCAGCTCAATCAGCGTGAAACCGCTGATTCGTGTGAGCGTGCTTGCCTTATGTTGTCTGCCAGTCATCACCATCAGTGTGGCCATGTCAATACTGCGTCACCACAGTGGCCAGCTGCAGCACCAGCGTGTTGCCGTTCATGACCTGTGCATCGACCCGGCGAAATTGCGGGTTGGGGGTGGGCCGTACCGTCAGCGTGACCTGAAAACTGCGCCCCCCCTGCTCGCAGGCGATGGTGCTGTCACCCACCCCCGGCATTTGCCGCGCCAGCCGCGTTTTGATCAGCTCGTTTTCTGCACACAAGTGCGCCAGCAACACGTCTGACTGGCGCAGGGCATTGTTGGTCAGGGCGGCAGTGGCTTGTAAACCTGCGATCAGGGCCACCGCCACGATGCTCAGGGCCACCAGCACCTCAATCAGGGTAAAGCCGCCGTGTGGGCGGGCTATTGAGCGCAGTGCCAGCAGCGTCACGGTTGCCCCGCTGCCTGCACCGCAAACGGCCTGAGGCCATCGGTCGCCACGCGCATTGAAGGACCGGGCTGGGCTGCTGACTGCCCAGCGGGCGGGCTGGTCACAAGTTCCACCGCTTGCGGCCCAATAATGGGCTCAGGCCCAAGCAAAACGCTGGAAGTGCCACGAACCGTTGTGCCCGGCGCCAACCATTGGCTTGGCAACGCACCAGGCACCACACCTTCAAACTTGAAGCCACTGTCAGTGGTGTGCCAGATCACTTGCACCCCACTGGTTCGAGACTGCGCACGCGCCGACTCAAACAGCACCGCCAGCCGCTGCGCCTCCCGCTCCAGCCCAGTCTGCGCGTTGTCCCGCATCGACAGACTGACCCCCGCCGTAGCCAGCGCCATGATGGCAATCACCACCAGCAGCTCCAGCAGCGTGAAGCCCCGCATTGAACGATCAACAGAACGATGGGTGGATGTACGTGGAAATGTGTTGATCCAGCAGGGGCCGCAGAACCGGCTTCGCCAGGCCGCAGGCGCAGCGGCCCCCTCGGGGGGCAGGGCGCTACACGCAGTGAGCAACCGTGGGGGCACCACTACTGCCAGCTGCCAACATCAGCATTCTTGCCCTCGCCACCAGGCTGCCCATCGGCACCCAGCGACATCACATCAATCTCGCCTTTGATGCCGGGGTTGAGGTACTGGTACGGGCGACCCCAGGGGTCGTTGGGCAGCTTGTCCAGGTACGGCTTCCAGTTCTGTGGAATCGGCCCGCTGGTCGGTTTGGCCATCAACGCCTGCAAACCCTGCTCTGACGTGGGCGCGCGCTGGTTGTCAAGTTTGTAGAGCTTGAGCGCCTGCATCAGGTTGTTGACGTCGGTACGGGCGGCCATCACCCGCGCATCGTCAGCGCGGTCCAGCACATTGGGCACGATCAGGGCGGCCAGCACACCAATGATGACCAGCACGACCATCAGCTCGATGAGCGTGAAGCCTGCCTGTAGCTGGCGTCGGGCGAAAGATTTGAAGTTAGTCATAAACGCACTAAAAAAAGCATTAAAAGCAAGGGTTTGAAGAAGGCTCGCTTCCATCATAATCTGCGCATGATGGCACTTTCACAAAGCAAATGGAGCGTGCGCGGGCTAACCGTGGTGGTCTGGGCACTGGCTGCAGCCAGCGTGGCTTACTGGGGCTTGCGCTTGCAGGCCCGGCCCCCTGCGCTGGCCTCTGCACCGCTCGTGGCAAATGTACCGGTGCCCCCTGATCCGGCGGTTGTTGCCCGGCTGCTGGGTGCTACAGCCGCGCAAGCGGCCCCGCAAGCCAGTCTGGCCAGCCGGTTTGCGCTGTCGGGAGTCGTAGCAGGCGCGCCAGGTGGGGGTGCAGCTTTGATTGCCGTGGATGGCAAGCCCGCCAGACCTTTTCGCGTGGGCGGCCTGATTGAAGAAGGACTGGTGCTGCAATCTGCATCGGTTCGCCAGGCCACGCTTGGCCAGTCGCGTGATGGGCCAGCGCTGGTGACGCTGGACATGCCTTCACTTTCAAAGTAGGCGAAAACAGTACGGCCTTTGCCATCCGTGCCAGCGTGACCTTCGGTTGCGACAGCGCGCAACGGGCACTGCGTAAAATGCACACAGTCCGACTGAGCAGCATCTGCTCCCGCCTACCCCTTTCGTTGAGCGCCTGCGCGCATTGAGCGTTGCAACAAAGGCAATCCGGCCACCGCCCGCAGCGACGTTTTTTCACCACTGATTCTTATGCTTACTTTTCAGCAAATTATTTTGACATTGCAGACCTATTGGGCAGACAAGGGCTGTGCGCTTTTGCAGCCTTATGACATGGAGGTCGGCGCGGGTACGTCCCACACTGCTACGTTTTTAAGAGCACTTGGCCCGGAGCCCTGGAAGGCTGCCTATGTGCAGCCCAGCCGCCGCCCGAAAGACGGCCGCTACGGTGAAAACCCCAACCGTCTGCAGCACTACTACCAGTACCAGGTGGTGCTCAAACCCGCACCTGCCAACATTCTGGAGCTGTACTTGGGCTCGCTGGAGGCTCTTGGCTTTGACCTGAAGCAAAACGACATCCGCTTTGTGGAAGACGACTGGGAAAACCCCACACTCGGCGCCTGGGGTCTGGGTTGGGAGGTGTGGCTCAACGGCATGGAAGTCACGCAGTTCACGTATTTCCAGCAGGTGGGTGGTATCGACTGCAAGCCGATCACGGGCGAGATCACCTACGGCCTGGAACGGCTGGCCATGTACCTGCAAGGCGTGGACAACGTCTATAACCTGACCTGGACTGAAGACAAAACCACGGGCCACAAGCTGAGCTATGGCGACGTGTACAAGCAAAACGAAGTCGAGCAGTCCACGTACAACTTTGAGCACAGCGACGCCGACTTTTTGTTCACCGCCTTCACAGCGCATGAAAAGCAGGCCAAACACCTGATTGAAGAAAAGCTGGCGCTGCCCGCTTATGAGCAGGTTTTAAAGGCGGCGCACAGCTTTAATCTGCTGGACGCGCGTGGTGCGATTTCAGTCACAGAACGCGCTGCTTACATCGGGCGTATCCGCAATCTGGCCCGGGCTGTAGCACAGAGCTATTACGAAAGCCGCGAGCGTCTGGGCTTTCCGATGGCGCCGCGTGAATGGGTCGAGCAGATGGTGAAGAAGGCTGCCTGATGATCCTGGAAATCGCGCAATTGCAAATCAGGCCAGGCGAGACTGCCGGATTTGAAGCCGCTTTTTCAGAGGCCAGGTCCATCATCTCTGCAATGAATGGCTACCTGGGCCATGAGCTGCAGCGCTGCACGGAAAACGACCACCACTACATGCTGCTGGTACGCTGGCAAACGCTTGAAGATCACACAGTGGGTTTCCGTCAGTCTGCCCAGTATCAAGTGTGGCGAGAAATTCTGCATCACTTTTACGACCCTTTCCCCACTGTTTTGCACTACACAGCTGTCGGTGTGTGATTGCTTATAATGTAGATACGTGTATCTACATTAAAGGTAAATTCAATGGAACTACAAATCAACCGTTGGGGCAACAGTTTGGCCGTTCGCTTGCCGGCAGCGCTGGTGAGGCAGTTGGGCTTGCATGAAGGCTCAAAGCTCAACGTTAACCTGACGCAAACAGGCGAGCTTCGGCTTTCGCCTCAGGAGCCGATTCAGCCCGCCAAGTCTCGCGCTGAGTTGCTGGCGCAAATCCTCAAACTGCACGAGGGCTTGCCCATAACAAAGCCGGTAGCGCGCGAAGAATGGAGCCGCTATTGATGGCTACTCGCCAACGCACTTGTGACAATTGGTAAGGGTCTATGAGACAAAGCAAAACGCGGGAAATAAAACGGGAGCCTGCGTTAAAGGAGAGGCTGACCTATGTTGATACAAGCGTTTGGATCGCCCTCATGGCGCATGAAGCTTCTCATTTAGCGCTAGAACAGTGGCTGGTGCAGGAGCAAACCCTGTGTTGTGCAGACTGGACTCAGCTTGAAATGGCAAGTGCCTTGGGTATCAAATACCGTCGTGGTGAATTTTCCATGAGTCAAGCGCAGCAAATGTGCAATGTTTTCACAAGTATGCTGAAGTACCAGGTTCGCGAGATTCCAATTGTCAGCATGGATATAAGAAAAGCAGTGGAATCATGCAACCACATGGATAGCGGACTGCGAGCCGGAGATGCGTTGCATCTGGTTGTTGCCTTGCGCTATCAATGCAGCCATTTTTTTAGCCTGGACAAAAGCCTCAATCGAAACGCAGAGCTTGCGGGCCTAAAGTTAATCGAACTATGACTATAAAAAACCTGTTGATTGAGTTATTCGTAGAAGAGCTCCCACCCAAGGTACTTGGAAAACTGGGTGATGCGTTTGCTGGGGTGCTGTTTGAGCAACTTCAGGCACAAGGCCTGACCACGGCTGAATCCGCCTTGACAGCCTTCGCCTCGCCACGCCGCCTGGCAGCGCATGTGACGTATGTTTTGCCGCAAGCGGCAGACAAAGCCGTGTCGCAAAAGCTGATGCCTGTGGCGGTGGGCCTGGGCGCAGACGGCCAGGCCACGCCTGCTCTGCTTAAAAAACTCGCCGCTCTGGGCGCGGATGCGTCAAGCGTGGCGGGCCTCAAGCGCGCACCTGACGGCAAGGCCGAGGCGCTGTTCTACGACAGTCTGGTCAAAGGCGCGACCTTAACCGAAGGCCTGCAAAAAGCCCTGCTCGACGCGATTGCCAAGCTGCCCATTCCAAAAGTCATGACGTACCAGCTGGCCGACGGCTGGAGCGACGTGAAGTTTGTGCGGCCTGCACACGGCCTGGTGGCTTTGCATGGCAGTGATGTCGTAGCCGTCGAAGCGCTGGGTCTGAAGGCAGGCAACACCACGCATGGCCACCGGTTTGAAGCGCTGGTTGACCCGGTGGTGTTGCAGCATGCCGACAGCTATGAAGCCACGCTTGCAAAAGACGGTGCAGTCATCGCCAGCTTTGCCGGGCGACGCGCCGAGATCGTGCGCCAGCTGACTGCAGCTGCTGCCAGCATCGGCGGCGGTGTCGAGCCGATTGACGACGACGCGCTGCTTGATGAAGTCACCGCACTGGTCGAACGCCCGCATGTGCTGGTGTGTGCATTTGAAAAAGAATTTCTGGACGTGCCGCAAGAGTGTTTGATTCTGACCATGAAGGCGAATCAAAAATACTTTCCGCTGCTGGCTGCCGATGGCAAGCTGACACACCAGTTTCTGGTGGTCAGCAACATCAACCCGATGGATGCCAGCTTTGTTATCGGCGGCAACGAACGTGTGGTGCGCCCGCGGCTGGCCGATGCCAAATTCTTCTTTGACCAGGACCGCAAGAAGACGCTGGCCTCTCGCGTTGCCGGGCTGGACAAGGTGGTCTATCACAACAAGCTGGGCTCACAGGGTGAACGCATCACGCGTGTTAGGGCGATTGCACAAGCCATCGGCCAGCAATTGGGCGGTGACTTGCTGGCGCAAAAAGCCGACCAGGCTGCCATGCTGGCCAAGACCGATCTGGTTACCGACATGGTGGGGGAGTTTCCTGAACTGCAAGGCACCATGGGGCGTTACTACGCGCTCAATGATGGCCTGAGTGCCGATGTGGCGGATGCGATTGAAGACCACTACAAGCCGCGTTTTGCGGGCGATGACTTGCCGCGCAACGATGTCGGTGTGGTGGTGGCGCTGGCTGACAAGCTGGAAACGCTGGTCGGCATGTTTGGCATCGGCAATTTGCCGACGGGGGATAAAGACCCGTTTGCATTGCGCAGGCATGCGCTCGGCGTGATCCGCATCATGGTTGAAAAAGAATTGCCGTTTGATTTGCCTGCCTTGGCGGCTTGCGGTGTACAGGCTTTCAAAAGCTTGTCAGTGCCGGATGTGACCTTGCAGGCCATGTACAAATTTTTCTACGACCGCTTTGATGGGCTGCTCAAGGAGCAAGGGTTCAGTGCGCAGGAAATTGATGCAGTGTTGTCACAAAACCCTGAGCGCCTCGCTGATGTTCCCAAACGCCTGGTAGCAGTCCGCGCCTTTGCCGCACTCCCCGAAGCCCCGGCGCTGGCAGCAGCCAACAAGCGCATCAGCAATATCCTGAAAAAGACCGATGCCGTAGATGCCCACGTCAGCGAGGTGTTGCTCGCGGAACCTGCCGAAATCGCGCTGTATGCCGCGATGCAGGGTGTGCTGCCTCAAGCCGATGCCCAGTTCGAGTCAGGCGACTACACCGCATCCCTGCAGACCCTTGCCGCATTGCGCGCACCGGTTGACGACTTTTTTACCGGCGTGATGGTCAATGCCGAACAGATGGACTTGCGCCTGAACCGCCTGGGCCTGCTGGCCACGCTGCATGCCGCCATGAACCGGGTGGCGGATTTGTCGAAGCTGGCCAGTTGATCATTCATCCTGATAATTCAGTCATGCCAAACCAGCAGCACATTCATACCTTTGGTCATGCCTTCCATCAGGCTGCCATCCAGCGGCTGGTTGCTGAGCCAGCGCTGGCCCAGCGCGCTTTGCAAACACTGGAGCGGTGGTGGCTGAAGTGCGTCCCCAGCGCGTCTGATCCTTGCATGCGTGCGTGGGAGGTTTTACTGAAGGGTGATTTGCAGGCGTTGAAAAAGCGTATCTGCTCGAACGACGACCATGCCGCGACTTTGTGCAATACATCTCTATTGGGATGTGTGCTGACACCCGCAGAGCGCCAAGCATTGCGTGCGCAAAGCATTCTGTAATTCCCCATGCAGCGCAATGAACTCGTCCACGGATTGCGTGCCAGCGCCGCTAGCCAATACACTTTTGGAGCGCATATCCATGCTTGAGCCGACAACGCATGATTTAGCGGATATCACCCAGTGGGCACAGCGCCGCGCACAAGAGGCCACACTATGAAACTCATCATCCTTGACCGTGACGGCACCATCAACGGTGACAGCGACGACTTCGTCAAAACCCCTGAAGAGTGGCTGCCGCTGCCCGGTGCGCTGGAGGCGATTGCGCGGCTCAACCATGCGGGCTGGCATGTGGTGGTGGCGTCCAACCAGTCAGGCTTGGGGCGTGGCCTGTTTGACGTGGCCTCGCTCAACGCCATTCACACCAAAATGCACAAGATGCTGGCCGCTGTGGGCGGGCGGGTCGATGCGGTGTTTTACTGCCCGCACAGCCCCGAGGAAAGCTGCACCTGCCGCAAACCCCTGCCGGGCCTGTTCGAGCAGATTGGCGCACGCTTTGGTGTTCCCCTTAAAGGCGTGCCGACTGCTGGGGACTCGCTGCGTGACCTGCAGGCGGGCGTTGCCGTGGGCTGCGAGCCGCATCTGGTGCTGACCGGCAAATCAGCTCAGTACCGCGTGGCCCAGCCGCCAGTGGGCTTTCCAGAGGGCACGTTTTTTCACCAGGATTTATCAGCGTTTGCCAACCTGATCCTGGAGCGCAGTACCGCACCCCTCCCCATTTCACTACAAAAACAATAGCGCCCAGCCTATGCAATACCTGCGCTAGCGCGTGAAAAGCCTTGTAGTTCCAGCGAGAAAACTGACATGTCCCTGATTCGTTCGATTCTTCATTTGTTGTGGATGGTCTTCACGGTGATTCCGTGGGCGCTGGCCGTGCTGGTGTTCTCGCTGTTTGGCAGCAGTACCCAGGTGTACTGGCTGTGTGCGGGCTGGCTGCGGCTGGCGGTCAGCGGTGGCACGGCAATTTTGGGCATTCACAACCGGGTCACCGGTATGGAGAACCTGCCCACCGATGATCTGGGCGCGTGCGTGCTGCTGGTCAAGCACCAAAGTACCTGGGAGACGTTTTCGATGGTCACCCTGATGCCGCATCCGCTGGCTTTTGTGTTTAAAAAAGAGCTGCTGTATGTGCCGTTTTTCGGCTGGGCCATGAGCCGCATGGACATGATTCACATTGACCGGAGCCAGCGTGCGCAGGCTTTCAACAAGGTGGTGGCGCAGGGCAAACGCCTGATGGCGCAGGGTACCTGGGTCATCATGTTCCCGGAAGGCACGCGGATTGCGCGCGGTCAAAAAGGCATTTACAAGTCTGGCGGTACACGGTTGGCCATTGAGACCGGTGCCCCGGTGATTCCGGTGGCTGTCACATCTGCCAAATGCTGGCCGCGCAAGGCCTTCATCAAAACGCCGGGTATTGTGGATATCTCCATTGGCAAACCGATCTCCAGCATCGGTCGTCAGCCCGACGAGCTGATGCGCGAGGTCGAGGCCTGGATTGAAGCCGAAATGCGTCGTCTGGACCCGGATGCCTATCCTGATAGCCCGCCTGCGCTGGCGCCCCATGCAGTGACACCCCTTTGACGCGCAGTGATGCAGTGGCTGCTTCAGTTGACGTTTGATATTTTCGGGCCGGGCTCTGGCTCCGGTGTTCTTGCCGCCCCGCCAGTGGCATCTGTACCACCTGCCAGCACGCTTGAGAAGCGACCAGGTTCAGATCAAAAAGAGGCTTTCGGGCAGGAAATACTTGGGCAAACTGCTATTGAAATCATAGCGAAAACAGTTTTCTCTGACCCCTCGCCGGGCGCCCTGACGCTGACCGAATCCTGGGCCCCAGTGACCTTTCGCCACCCGCACGCCACGCGCGAGACCCTGCTGGGCGGCGTGTCGGTGGCGTATGCATTCCGGCGGGGCAAGCGCCGCACCATCGGCTTTTCTGTCGGTGCGGATGGGCTGACGGTCAGCGCCCCGAAGTGGGTGCCACTCCGCGAGATTGACCAGGCGGTACAGGAAAAGTCA
>JBBRMH010000004.1:0-51009 GCA_038230935.1 Burkholderiales bacterium
CAGTGGTGGGATGCCGCCCGCCATGCGCGGCTGGACCTGCCCGTAGGCGCCCGTATTGAAGGCCCTGCGATTCTGGAGCAGCCCGACACCACGGTGTGGCTGGAGCCCGGGTTCAGCGCCACCGTCGATGCGCTGGGCAACCTGCTGGTGCGTGCGGTATGAGCACAGCCGCTGCCCTTGATCCGCGCCACACGGCACTGGTCATCATCGACCTGCAAAACGACTTTTTAGCACCAGGCGGTGCCTACGCCCGTGGTGGTGCCGTGAGCGCAGCTGCCCAGGCGCTGCCACCGCGTGTTGCGGCCGTTGCACAAGCGCTCAAGGCGGCAGGCGGCATGGTGGTGGCCAGCCAGTTCACCCTGTGGCCCGATGCCCAGGGCGAGCCCATGGTCTCGCCCCACCTTAAAAGCCTGCGCCCTTTTTTGCAGCGTGGTGACTTTGCCCCCGGCAGCGTGGGCCAGGCCCATGTGCCCGAGATTGCGCCATGGGTGGATGTCTCGGTGTGCAAGGTGGCGTATTCGGCATTTTTCAATACCCAGCTTGACTGGGTGCTGCGCCGCGCAGGCATCACCACCGTCGTGGTGAGCGGTATTGTGACCAACGGCGGCGTGGCCAGCACGGTGCGCGACGCCCACATGCGCGACTACCGGACGCTGGTGCTGGCCGATGGCTGTGCGGCCTTTCGCACCGAAGTACACGACACCTCGCTGGCGGACATGGCTACCGTGGCGCAGGTGCTCAACTGCGCTGACTTGACAGCTGCACTGGCGACCCCAGTCGTTTCTACGCCGTGATCGCGCCATGACCCATCCCCGCATTTGCATGGCCGGGCAGATGCCCGGCACTACCGCACAAGATGCCCATGTGCCTGTTGTTGTGGTGGGCGGCGGTGCCTGCGGCCTGACTGCTGCACTGATGCTGCACGATGCGGGTGTGGACTGCGCCGTGCTGGAGCGCGATGCCACGCCCACCGGCTCTACCGCACTGTCGTCGGGTTTCATCCCGGCACCAGACACGCTGGCGCAGCGCGCGGCAGGTATCGCAGACAGCCCGTCCCGCTTTGCAGCAGACATCACCGCCAAAGCCAAAGGCAGAGCTGCACCGCGCCTTGTGGCGGCCTATGCGCATGCCATCGGCCCGGCACTCGATGCGCTGCAACAGCGCCACGGCCTGCAGTGGCAGGTGCTTGATGGCTTTGTCTATCCAGGCCACAGCGTGCTGCGCATGCACGCCACACCAGAGAAAACCGGCGCAGGCCTCATGGGACGGCTCGCCAACGCAGTGGCTGCTGCCAGTGTGCCGCTGATCACTGACGCCACCGTGCGCGAGTTGTGGGTCAATACGCAGCAGCGCGTCATTGGCGTGGGCTACGAGCAACCGGATGGTGCCATGCACTACCTGGCGTGCGACGCCGTGATCCTGGCCTGCAACGGCTTTGGTGGCAATGCGGCCATGGTGCAAGCGCTGCTGCCCGAAATGCGTGACGCGCTGTTTGCCGGCCACACGGGCAACGACGGCAGCGCGATTGCGTGGGGCAAAGCACTGGGCGCACGCCTGGCAGATTTGGGTGGCTACCAGGGCCATGGCTCCTGGGCCATACCGCAAGGCGCCCTGATCTCCTGGGCGCTGATGATGGAGGGCGGTATCCAGGTCAACACGACGGGGGAGCGTTTTCACGATGAAACGCAGGGCTATTCAGAGGCCTCGGTGCATGTGCTGGCCCAGCCCGGCGGCGTGGCCTGGAACGTGTTTGATGCGCCCCTCCTTGCATTGGCACGCAGCTTTCCTGACTTTGTGGACGCCGAGGCCGCTGGCGCGCTCAAGACCTGCGACAGCGTGCAGGTGCTGGCTGCCACCATTGGATGTAATGAATCAAAATTGATAGCTACTCTGGCAGGTTTGACGCGGGCTGGAGGCCAAAAAGACGCTATAAAGCGATTATTCAAGCGGCCCCTGCAAGCGTCTTTTTATGCCGTCAAGGTCACCGGCGCGCTGTTCCACACCCAGGGTGGGCTCGATATTGACGCCCAGTGCCGTGTGCTGAATGCACAGGGCCAGCCGTTCCCCAATCTGCTGGCCGCAGGCGGCGCAGCGCGCGGTGTATCGGGTGATGCGGTGTGGGGCTACCTCTCGGGCAACGGCCTGCTCAGCGCCGTAGCCGGGGGCTACATTGCCGCGCATACCGTGGCGCAATCCATAGCCCTTGCAAAAAACGCGGGCTACCCTACTTCAACACCCTCATCATGACCACACCCTCTGAATTCGCCCAGCGTCTGGCCACTCCGCAAATCATCCTGGCACCCGGTGTGTACGACGCCCTGAGCGCACTGGTGGCTGAGCAGGCCGGGTTTGAGGCGCTGTACCTGTCAGGCGCATCGATTGCCTACACGCGTCTGGGCCGCTCCGACGTGGGCCTGACCACCTACACCGAGGTCGAAGACACGCTGGCCCGCATCACCGAGCGGGTGCGCACGCCGGTCATCGTGGACGCCGACACCGGCTTTGGCAACGCGCTCAACACCCAGCGCACGGTGCGCGGCTTTGAGCGTGCGGGCGCGGCCATGGTGCAGATTGAAGACCAGGGTTTTCCCAAGCGCTGCGGCCACCTTGACGGCAAAACCGTGGTGCCTGTGGCCGAGATGTGCGGCAAGCTCAAGGCGGCAGTCGATGCCAGACACAGTGCCAGCACGCTGATCATGGCCCGCACCGATGCGTTAGCTGTAGAGGGCATAGACGCCGCGTTTGAGCGTGCCGAGGCGTATCTGGCCTGCGGTGTAGACGCTCTCTTTATCGAAGCCCTGCGCACCCCCGAACAGATGGATGCCGCCTGCCAGCGCTTTGCCCACCGCATCCCGCTGCTGGCCAACATGGTCGAGGGTGGCAAAACGCCGGTGCAAAGCGCTCAAGAGCTGCACCAGCGCGGCTTTCGCATGGCCATCTTTCCTGGCGGCACTGCGCGGGCTGTGGCCCACACTTTGCAAACCTACTACGCCAGCCTGCACACGCATCAGAGCACTGCACCGTTCAAAAACCAGATGCTGGACTTTGATGGGCTCAATGATTTGATTGGCACACCTGAACTGATGGCGCTGGGCCGCAGTTATTAGGCATTCGATGTGTACGCGCAATAAGGTGACGCTGCAAAAACCTGAACAAGCCCCAGGCAGAAGGCAGTTAAAAACGTCCTAACGCTGGCCTTTGTCATCGTCGGTGTCATGTCGCCACTTTCTCATGGCGGCCCGCATGGTGAGCACCTGGTTTTCAAACTTGGGGCAAGTCTTGCACACCAGCAGGTGCAGCTTCAGTGCCAGCCTGTCAGGCAGGTCAAGTGCGCGGTCTTCCCGCGCGATCAGAAGTGCAGCTGCCTCACGGCAGCTTCGCCTGAACAGTTTGGTGATGGACGTTGTCTGAGAAGTCGTTTTTTGGGTCACGCCTGAAAAGCCTGTCAATCCAACCCGAAACCGGATGAAAATTTTTAATGAAAAGAATGTCAGAGAAATCAGCCGGGCCAGCCGCTGGCATTAACCTCCGGCTTCAGCACGTCACGCGTTGTGTTTTCCAAACCAGTGGATGTTCAGGCATTCCTGCAAACGCAGTCTGGCCCGATGCAACTGGACATACAGGTTGGTCGGCGTGATGGACAGTTCCTTACAGATTTCTTCAGACGACAGCTCCAGCCACTCACGCATCAGAAAAAGCCGGCCCAGCGCAGGCGGCAGGCGTTCCATACAGGCATCAAGCACCTGAAAAAACTGGCTTTGTTGCAGCGTCTTGTGCGGGTCGCCCCAGTCGTTGGGCGCATTGACAAAATGCCCATCGGTCTTGAAGGCCAGTTTGTCAAGTTCGTCGCTGTCGCTGTCGCCGCTCTCGTCTGGCGCGGCCACTTCGCGCGTGTTGCTGCGGATCAGGTCAATCACCTTGTGCTTGAGAATACCGACCAGCCAGGTTTTAAGTTGCGACCGGTTGCCAAACGATTGCGGTTTTGACAGCGCTGCCAAAAGCGTTTCTGATACTGCGTCTTCGGCCCAGGCGTCGTTGCGCAATTGCAGCCGTGCAAAGCGTATCAGGTACGCCCGGTTTTCAACCAGTTGGTCTTCAAAGTTAGCCATGACGGGCAGTCTAGCAGTCGCGCATGTCGTGGCAACAAACGACGCGCGAGTCAATGAACAGCCGTGGTCTGGAACTTCAACATTGGATGCATACTCAGTCCGCCATTGTTAAAAGGAGCTTCCATGACCAGCACCCATCGCGTTTTCTGCAGTGTCTCCAGCCCGAAGACGCCAGTTCATGGGGCTCGCGCCAGAGCTGTCGTGCGCGCATCTGCCCTGTGCGTAACGGCAAGTCTGCTGCTGGGCCTGGTGCTGCCAGCAGCAGCGCAATCCGCTGCGCCCGCCAGGGTCGCCAGCGCGGCCACTGCACTGGCACCAGGTGTGGCTGACAGCATGGTGCCGCAAATGGAGGGCAAGACCATCGACGGCAGCCCCTTCAAACTCGCGTCACTCAAAGGCAAGGTGGTGCTCGTGATGTTCTGGTCCACAGGCTGTGCGGTGTGCCGCGACAAAATGCCCGAGCTTCGTACCAACTACGAAGGCTGGGCGGGCAAGCCTTTTGAGCTTGTCGCCGTCAACAACGACGCGCGGGTGCAGGACTTCCTGGACTATGAACGCATTATTTCCACCACGGTACCCCTGAAGCAGCGCTTCGTGCAGCTCTGGACAGGCGAGAGCAGCTACAAGGACAACATAGGCAAGCCCGCCCAGTTACCTGCGGCATTTCTGGTTGACAAGACCGGCAAGGTTGTCGAGCGCTATGTGGGCCGCATTCCACCCGAGGCGTGGGACCGGATTGCAGACCTGCTTTGAAAACCAGATCGACAAAAGCCTGTAAGAAACGCCGATACCACCAGACCAATGCCCAGCCAGACAGAAAAATTGATCTGCCGGGTTTGACCTTTTTAACTTGACCAACTTTAACCAGAGATTTTCACCATGAACCAACACGCCATGATCGCTGCAGCTGCAGCCTCCCTGTTGTCCACCCTGCTGGTTGCCGCGCCTGCGGTTGCTCAGGAAAAAGAAAAATGCTACGGCGTCAGCGTTGCCGGTCAGAATGACTGCGCCAATTTGAGCGGTACCCACTCCTGCGCTGGCCAGGCCAAAGTGGGTAACGATGTCAACGAGTGGAAATATGTTGCCAAAGGGACCTGCGCCAGCATGAAAGGCCTGAGCGCCGAAGCGGCCAAGGAAAAGTCCAAAATGGCGATGGAAAAAAAGGGCTGATTCAACAAGCCACTGCGCGCCACTCACCATGACTTTCCCGGCAAGTATTGCGCGAGAGGTGGTCGTGGGCATCGGCTGGCGGCACCCGCACTATGGCGAGGTGCTGGAGTCGCTGCCTGACCTCGACTTCATGGAGGTCCATTCCGAAAATTTCCTGGGTGCAGGTGGCGCGTCTCTTGCCGTGCTGCAGCATGCCAGAGCGCATTATGCGATCAGCCTGCACGGCGTCGGGTTGTCGCTGGGCTCGGCATCAGGCGTTGATGACTGGCACCTTGACCAGCTGGCCCGGCTGGTCGAGCGCATAGACCCTGTCCGCGTCTCAGACCACGCCTGTTTTGCGCGCGGCCCTTTGGCCGGTGGACGCGACGTACATGCCGCTGATTTGCTCCCTGTTCCTTTCAATGCCGCTGCCCTGAGCGTGATGTGTGCCAACGTGCAGCATGTACAAGACCGCCTGAAGCGTCCTTTGCTCATCGAGAACCTCTCAGCGTACATTGGTTTTAACAATGCTGACCGGCAAGAAACCACGTTTTTGACTGACCTTGCAAAACGTACAGGGTGCGGCCTGCTGGTGGACGTCAACAACCTTTATGTCAATGCGCTCAACGAGCGGCTGGCGGGCAGCACGGTCGATGCCGTAGTGTCATGCCTTGACTGGCTTGACCGCATTCCGGTCGGTATGGTGGGCGAGCTACACGTAGCGGGCCACGTGAATTGTGGCGATGTGGTCATTGATGACCACGGCAGCTGCGTGTCTGACGCGGTCTGGCACATTTACCGGCATGCACAACGGCGCTTTGGCGGCGTGCCTGCGCTGGTGGAATGGGATACCGGTATTCCACCGCTGGCGGTGCTGCTGGGCGAGGCGGCCAAAGCCCGTTTTTTGCCTGCAGTGGGTGCGTTCAGCGCCAGCGATACCCTTTGTAAAGCTGCGACCCCATGAGTGTGCACGCCGAGCTGCTGCGCGACCAGTCCTTGCTGTTGCAAGCCCTGTTTGCGGGGGGCGACACCGCGCAGTTATTTGACCGTTTGCAAAGCAGCAGCAAGCATGCAGCGCTGGTCGAACGGGGCCTGCAGACCTATCGTGCCAACGCAGAAGCCCTGGCCGAAAGAGCGCTGATGGCCGCCTACCCGGTGCTCGCCCAGCTGATGGGTGATGAAAGCTTTGTACCCCTGGCACGCTACTTCTGGCGACACACGCCACCGCAGCGTGGCGATGTGGCGCAGTGGGGCGCTGCACTGCCTGATTTTCTGGACGCTTCGCCGCAGCTCGACAACGAGCCTTTTCTGGGCGATATCGCGCGTGTGGAGTGGGCGTTGCATACCGCAGCGACTGCTCAGGATGCTGCACCTGACCCCAGCTCCTTCACCCTGCTCGCCAGTGGTGACCCTGACCAGACCACCTTGAGCCTGAGCGACGGTGTCATGACGCTGGCCAGCGCTTATCCGGTGGTCAGCATCATCTATGCCCACCTTCAGGGCGAGCCGACCCTGGCACAGGCTGGCGCGCTGCTGGGCGCGGGTGTGGCGGAGCATGCGCTGGTCTGGCGGCGTGGGTTCAAGCCCGCTGTGCGCCTGGCCAGTGCCGCTGAATACGCGCTGGTGCGGGCCTTGCAGGCAGGCTTGTCGCTTGACGCGGCCCTGTCCAGTTTCTGCGGGCCAGCGCGTGCGGGTACAGAGCCAGAATTTGATTTCAACGACTGGCTGGCCCAGGCCGTGCAGACCGGGCTGGTCACAGGCGCACACCTTTTGCATGCCGTACACCACAGCGCAGAACACCCCAGACAGGACACACCATGAACACCCCGGCCAATGGACCCATTCAACGCGGGCGACACGTCTGGGGCCTGTTTACACAAGCACTGGATGCGCTGCAACCGCTGGCTGCGTTGCTGGCGCGGCTGTATGTGGCGCAGGTGTTCTTTTTGTCAGGGCTGACCAAGCTGCGCGACTGGGAAACCACGGTCGCACTTTTCACGGACGAGTACAAGGTGCCCCTGTTGTCGCCGCCACTGGCCGCCGCTATGGGTACCCTGGGTGAGCTGGCGCTGCCGGTGTTGCTGGTGGTGGGGCTGGGCGGGCGCTTGCCAGCGCTGGGACTTTTTGTGGTCAACGCCGTGGCCGTTATTTCGCTCAGCGAGATTGCACCGGCGGCACTGCAGCAGCACGTGTTCTGGGGCTCGCTTCTGGCCGGGCTGGCCATCTATGGTGTGGGTCCGTGGTCACTGGACCGGTGGGTTTTTCCGTCCAGCAGCACCCAAACCTCAAAAAAGTAGTCAAAAGTACCGCTGGCCCTTGTCAATCATGCGCTGAGTGCTATGAATAAATGAGCATCCAGTGTCTGGCCATCACGAACGATACAATCAGGTTTGTCATTGGGGAGTAGCCAGCCTTTCAATTTTTGAAAGGGGCTTGCGTCAACACACTTGTCCGGTATGGGCATGGCGCAAGCGGTCTTCGGATCACGCGAGACCTTTGACTGCACAGCCGCCGCTTATATGCAATAGAGCCGGGGCAGCCGTGCAGTCATTGGTTTCATTCCGGCCGGAGTCATCTATATGGAAGCCTTTCTCGTCTCAACCGGCATCGTCGCCCTCGCTGAAATCGGCGATAAAACGCAACTTCTGGCCCTGCTGCTCGCCGCCCGCTTTCGCAAACCCTGGCCGATTGTTCTGGGTATTTTTGTGGCCACCATCGCCAACCACGCCATGGCTGGCGCACTGGGGGCCTGGGTCACCACCCAGATCAGCCCGCAGGTTCTGCGCTGGATTCTGGGTGCATCGTTTATTGCCATGGCTGTCTGGATGCTGATTCCTGACAAACTGGACGATGACGCCGACCAAAAAAGCCCGCGCTTTGGCGTGTTTGGCACCACAGTCGTGCTGTTTTTTCTGGCTGAAATGGGCGATAAAACCCAGATCGCTACCGTGATGCTGGCGGCCCGTTATGACGCTTACTTTGCAGTCGTTGCGGGCACCACACTGGGCATGATGCTGGCCAATGCGCCGGTGGTGTGGCTGGGTGAAAGGGTGACGCGCTTGCTGCCGCTGCGCACCGTGCATATTGTCTCGGCACTGATCTTTCTGGGCCTGGGTTTGCTCGCCCTGTCTGGCGTGGGTTGATATACTGCAATTGCGCCGATTTGCCACAGCTTGCGGGCGCGTAACAAGTTCAGCTAAAGACGCCCGCCAGCCCGGCTTCGCCTTTAGCGATGCCGGGTTTTTTGTTTTCAGACTCCTGTTTTTTTGCCTCCTGTTTTTTTAATACCTACCAGCCGATGTTGATCGCCACGCCACAGTCCATGCACTTTGAAGCGCCGCTTGCACTGCAAAGCGGCGCATCCATTCGCGCCTACGACCTCAGCTATGAAACCTACGGCGCGCTCAACGCAGACAAATCCAACGCGGTGCTGATCTGCCACGCGCTCAATGCCTCGCACCATGTGGCAGGCGTGTACCTTGACGACGCAGGCGCTGTCAAACCACGTTCCGAAGGCTGGTGGGACACCATGATTGGCCCCGGCAAACCGGTCGATACCCACCAGTTTTTTGTGATTGGCGTCAACAACCTGGGCTCATGTTTTGGCTCGACCGGGCCGATGCAGGTCAACCCCGATACCCATGAAATCTACGGTGCTGATTTCCCTGTGGTCACCGTGCAAGACTGGGTCGATGCGCAGGCCAGGCTGCTCGATGCACTTGGCATCCAGACGCTGGCCGCCGTCATGGGTGGCAGTCTAGGCGGTATGCAGGCGCTGAGCTGGACACTGCAATACCCCAGCCGCGTACGCCACGCCGTGGTGGTGGCCAGCGCGCCCAATCTGACGGCTGAAAACATTGCGTTCAACGAAGTCGCCCGCCGTGCCATCGTGACCGACCCTGACTTTCATGGTGGCCACTACACCCGGCACGGCGTGCTGCCAAAGCGTGGGCTGCGCATTGCCCGCATGATTGGCCATATCACCTATTTGAGCGATGACGTGATGAATGAAAAGTTCGGACGCCAGTTAAGAGCCCCCACGCTTGTCGCTTCGCGTACTGCGCTGCCCCCCGAGGGGGCGCTGCGCCTGCGGCCCGGCAAAGCCGGTTCCGCGGCCCCTGCTGGTCTGGAGGAACAACCTAGGGAGGTCGCGCAATTTATCTCTTCACCGTTCAAGTTTTCAACGCAAGACGTGGAGTTTGAAATCGAAAGCTACCTGCGTTATCAAGGTGACAAGTTCGCTGAGTACTTCGATGCCAATACCTACCTGTTGATTACTCGGGCGCTGGACTACTTTGACCCGGCCAGCGCCTTTGGCGGCGACCTGAGTGCAGCACTCGCCAAAGCCACGGCCAAATTCCTGCTCGTGAGCTTCACCACCGACTGGCGGTTTTCACCCGTCCGCAGCCGCGAGATTGTCAAGGCGCTGCTCGACAACCAGCGCGACGTGAGCTATGCAGAAATTGACGCGCCGCACGGACATGATGCGTTTTTACTTGAAGACGCACGTTATATGGGCGTGGTGCGCTCCTATTTTCAGAGCAAGGTGGCGCTATGAACCCAGCTCTTGAAACCAACGTGCTGCCCTCGCCAGATTTGTTGTCGATTGCCCATCTGGTGCCGCACGGTTCACGCGTGCTGGACCTGGGTTGCGGCAAGGGCGAGTTGCTGGCTTACCTGATCAAAGAGCGCGGCTGTTCGGGCTACGGCGTTGAAATCAACGACGCCAACGTGCAGGCCTGCGTGGCACGCGGCGTGAATGTGATCCAGCTCAACCTGGACGAAGGCTTGGCCGTGTTTGGCGATGCCACGTTTGATGTGGTGCTGCAAATTGACACGCTGCAACACCTGCGCAATGCAGAAGTCATGCTGGTTGAGACCGCCCGGGTCGGCCGTCTGGGTATCGTCGCCTTCCCCAATTTCGGCCACTGGCCCAACCGCCTGGCCGTCTTGCGCGGGCGCATGCCTGTGACCAAAGTGCTGCCCTACCAGTGGTACGACACGCCCAATATCCGTGTGGGAACGCTCAATGATTTCAGGGCACTGGCGCTGCAAAACCAGCTGCAGATTCTCGATGCGTTCGGCCTGCAGGACGGGCGCGAAATCCGCTGGTGGCCGAATGCGCGCGCCAGCCGGGCGGTGTTCAAGGTTCAGCGGCGCTGAAGCAAACAACAGGCAAAGCAATGCAAAACTCACAACAGCCACTCGCAGAAGTTTTCGGTTACGCCGTTGAAGACGGCAGCAAAAAGGCCATACTGGCACGACAAAACCGACTTTGCCCATTCAACAACAAAGTTCCCAACTGCACCAAAGACAAAGCTAAAAATCCCTTGGGCGTTTGCAGTATTTTTCACAATGGTGTGCCCACCATCACATGTCCTGTGCGATTTCGTGAAGACTGGAAAATCACATCGGATGCTGCTGGTTTTTTCTTCGATGAAGGTACGCGCTGGAGTTCCTTGACGGAGGTGCGTTTAGCGGACGGCTACGGAAAATCTGCCGGAAACATTGACGTGGTATTGGTCGCTTATGACGATAAAGATCAAATCATCGATTTTGGTGCGCTCGAAATCCAGGCCGTCTATATATCCGGTAATGTGCGTGATCCATTTGAGTATTTCATGGTGGACCCGAAAGGCCGCGCGCGGATGGACTGGTCAAGGCAGCCCAACTACCCGCGGCCTGACTACCTGTCGTCATTACGCAAGCGTCTGGCACCACAGCTGATATTCAAGGGCGGTATATTCAAGGAGTGGAACAAGCGAACGGCGGTTGCCATCAACAAGGCCTTTTTTGACACCTTGCCAACGCTGGAGCAAGTGCCAAAGAAGCAGGCAGACATTGCGTGGTTCGTTTACGACCTCATTTTTGATACCACTACCGGGCGTTATGAACTCACAAAAGTTGATGAGGTGTTCACCCGGTTCGACGATGCGCTTCGTCAGATCACAACAACCAAAGCAGGACCCCTGCAATCCTTCATGACGCATCTGCAGAATAAACTGGACGAGCAACTGGAGTCGGCCCCAACGAACCAAACCATAGATAAGCCTTTTTGAGTACCCGTTATATGCAGCAAGAGTTTTTCACTAACGCAGCATCGAGTCTCACCAGCATCAGCGGGCCGATCAATGTTGCATCAGTTCCGCAGAGAAGTCCTTTCAGGTATCCCGGTGGAAAAACATGGTTTGTACCCACCTTTCGCCGCTGGATGAAGCAGCTCGGCAGGCGTCCTGATATATTGATTGAGCCGTTTGCTGGTGGTGCCACCATTGCGTTAACTGCGGTTTGCGAAGACTTGGTAGACCACGCAGTTTTGATCGAACTTGACACAGACGTTGCGGCGGTATGGCAAACGGTTGTTGCAGGCGATGGGCCGCTTTTAGCCCAGAAAATATTGGGCTTCGACTTGACAGTTGAAAATGTGAAGGCGCAACTGTTGTGCGAATCGTCCAGTGATTTAGACCGCGCTTTTAAAACGATCCTGAAGAACCGCACTTTTCACGGTGGGATTTTGGCACCTGGTTCTGGACTCATCAAGACGGGCGAGGCTGGAAAAGGCATCTCGTCACGATGGTATCCAGAAACTCTGGCTAAAAGATTCAACGCCCTGCATGTTATTCGCGACCGCTTGACAATTTTGTGTGGCGATTCCCTGGTCTTGTCGGGCGCTTATGCAAATGATTCGCAGGCAGTGTTTTTTATAGACCCTCCCTACACAGCCGGTGGCAAGAAAGCAGGCAAGCGGCTGTACACATTCTCCGAAATTGACCACAGTGCCCTGTTCGATCTCTGCGCAAATGTGGCGGGCGAGTTTGTGATGACTTACGACAACGCAGGCGAAGTACACGCTCTGGCGCACGCTCAAGGTTTTGACGTGCGATTGATCGCCATGAAAAACACGCATCACGCAGAGATGAGTGAACTGGTCATCGGGCGAAATCTATCGTGGCTCGACGCGGCGCATTTGTCTGGCGGTGGCTGACGTGCCTCCTAAAGCACAGGCCAAAGTACCTTTTCAAGACGCCCTGCGCTTCTGGCTGCAGCTCGGCTTCATCAGCTTTGGCGGGCCTGCCGGGCAAATCGCCATCATGCACCGCGAGCTGGTTGAAAAGCGCCGCTGGGTGTCTGAAAAGCGCTTTTTGCACGCGCTTAACTTCTGCATGGTGCTGCCTGGCCCCGAGGCGCAGCAGCTGGCCACTTACCTCGGCTGGCTGATGCATAAAACGCGCGGTGGTGTGGTAGCGGGGGTGCTGTTTGTGTTGCCGTCGCTGGTGCTGCTGATTGCGCTCAGCTGGATTTACATGGCGTTTGGCCAGCAACCCGTGGTGGCGGGTATCTTCTACGGCATCAAGCCCGCCGTGGCGGCAATTGTGCTGCATGCGCTGCACCGCATTGCCAGCAAATCATTGGGAAATCCCTTCACTATGCCCGTTCCATGGGCGATAGCAGCGATGAGTTTTACAGCAATCTGGGCTTTGAAGCTGCCGTTCCCGTTGGTGGTGCTCAGCGCCATGGTGTTTGGGGCGGTGCTGGCGCGCGTAGCACCTGCCAGCTTGATGTCAAACGCCGGGCACACCGCCAAAAGCAGTGGTGAACAGCGTGCAGCCTTGATTGATGACGACACGCCGACACCGCCCCATGCCACCTTCAAAGCATCGCGGCTGCTCACTGTGCTGGCAGTCGGTGCCGCGCTGTGGCTGTTGCCCATGGCAGCGCTGCTGGCCAGTTTTGGCTGGACTGGCACGCTCACGCAAATTGGCTGGTTTTTTACCAAGGCGGCGTTGGTGACCTTTGGCGGAGCCTACGCGGTGCTGCCCTATGTGAACCAAGCGGCGGTTGAGCATTACCAGTGGCTGACAACGCCACAAATGATGGACGGTTTGGCGCTCGGTGAAACCACGCCTGGCCCGCTCATCATGGTGGTGGCTTTTGTTGGTTTTGTGGGCGGCTGGGGCAAACAGGTACTGGGGCCGGATGCGATGTTCATGGGTGCTGCGCTGGCGGCCTGTGTGGCTACCTGGTTCACGTTTTTGCCCTCGTTTGTTTTCATTCTGGCAGGTGGGCCTTATGTGGAGTCCACGCGCGGCAACCTCAAACTCACCGTGCCACTGGCCGCTGTGACAGCCGCTGTGGTCGGTGTGATTGCCAATCTTGCTCTGTTTTTTATAGCTGCTCTGGCATACGGTACGGGCGCTGGCGGCCATTTTTATGCTCAAACCGACTGGACGGCCCTGGCGCTGATGGTGGCTGCCGCCTTGGCGCTGTGGCGGCTTCAATGGGGCGTGATACCCGTGATTGCTGCATCGGCTGTTATCGGGCTTTCACTGCGGCTGGCAGGTCTGGTTTGAGCTTTGAAACTGTACAGGCACGTGGCCAGTCGCCACCAAGGGCAAACCGGCTTGGGCATCTGCGTGGTTACTTATTCAATGGTACGGACTGGTTTGCACCATCACCATCACTTTGCCAGCATGTTCAAACTCCAGCATCAGCATATAGGCACGCCCCTCCTGAATGGGCGTTCGAAGCCCGCGCAGCAGCAGATGGGCTTGTCCTGTGCCAAATACTTTGGTAGATGTGTCCGTGCTGAAAGTGATATCGCTCAGCGCAGGCGCAGTCAAGTCTTCGCTGCCGCGTAACTCGACCCGGTCTGCAAACAGTGAACTGGCACGCACGAGTTTGTCTTCGCGCAGAACGCTGTCAACCGAGAAATAAACAGGTACATCGGTTGCGCCGGGCTGTGAGGGATTAGCCCAGGTATGAAGGATGGTGAACCCATCAGCGAAAACCTCGCATGCCCGGCTCATAGGTGCCTGTAGCGTCAGCGACGCACCAAGTACGAGTCGTGCAGCCACAGCGGCGCAGGCTTTGATGTGCAGTGGTTTGAACATGGTTGTTTCCAATCTAGCTAAATCTGTTCAGGGTTGCAGGGATACGGTGTAGCCCCATGCATCGAGTTGGTGTGGCACGGCATTAAAGGCCAGTGATACCCTCATCTGGCCACGGTTAACAGGCACTTCATGCATGAGGTAACTCGGGAAAATAATCAGGTCGCCCGGTAAGGGTTGCGGTGCCAGCCACTTTTCGGAGTTGAACCGGTTGGTTTGGGTGGCAGCGTGCGTGTTACGAAACACAAATTCAGAGCCACCGCCCGAACGGGTAAAAAGTGTTCTGGCCGACGTGTCGCATTCGCTCAAATACAGCACGCCAGACGCAAAGCAATTGGCGTGGTTGTGTGTTGCCTGTTGTCCGCCGGTCTGCAACACATTGACCCACATTTCCTTGACCAGCCAGCGCAAGGTTTCGCCAAAGACCAGCGCCCCGAAAGCCTGAAGGTGCGGGCCCACCAGATCAACCAGGCGGTCAAGGGTGGCGTCTTCACCCGGAGCCAAAAGCCGCGAGTGGGTCAACAATTGCGACTTGTGGTTTTCCAGAGCGGCAGCTTGGCCCAGGCGGTTACCGAGCGCAAGCGCTTGCGACGGCTCCAGCAAAGCTGCCACCCGCATCACAGGCGTTGGGAAAAGGTCAAAAATCTCAGCCATAAGCCACTAAAAAGCAATCAAGGCCAGCCGGACCAGGGTCCAGTAAACCGCTATGCTGCCAATCGCGTACAAAACAAGCTGGCGGGCAGGTGCCGACCAGGTGGCCCGGCGCACCGAGATGGTCAGTAGCCAGGCCAGGCCAATGACCAGCAACTGCCCGGCCTCCACACCTAAGTTAAACCCGAGCAAGGCAACCGTGAGGTTGTTTTCCGGCAAGCCGATGTCTCTTAACGCGCCGGCAAAACCCAGGCCATGCACCAGGCCGAACACAAAAGAAACAATCGCGGGCAGGCGTTTGGTCAACGTGTCGCGATTGCCCAGGGCTTCTGCGCAGACCAGCACGATGGACATTGCAATGATGGCCTCGACAGGCGGGGGTCGCATGCTCAGCGCGCCCAATGCACTGGCAGCCAAAGTGATGCTGTGCGCTACCGTAAAAGCGGTGATAGTTGCTACCAGACGTTTGTTGAAACCCACCAGGAAAAGCAGGCTCAATACGAAAAATAGATGGTCTACTCCGTTGAGAATGTGCTCTACGCCAAGACCTGTGTAGGTCGTGAGCAACTCCCACGCATTGCGATCATCCAGTTGCGAGCCAAACAGCCGCACGCTCGCCCGGTTCTTGCTGAGCGTGTAGGTGCTTCGCTCGCCGCCCAGCCAGGTCACAGACAGTATGGCCGCCGAGTAGTTGTCGCCAACGCCCTGTATGGCCAGCGTTCCTGCCAGTCGCTTGGTGCCGCACCTGACCGCTCGCTCGTCACCCACACAGCCTTCGGGCCAGACAATGGTGAGGTCTTGTGCGATCGGCTTGTTTTTTCCAGGCAGTCCCCAGGACCAGACAAACTGGCCCGGGGTGACTTCACGCATGGTGACCTCAGCCAGTGTCATTTCGTGTGCGTTGGCGACATTGCACACCCCGAAGAGCGTCAACACAAGCGATGCTGCCAACGCAATGCTGCGCCCCACACTTAGCCAAAAACGTAGCGTCACAACGTGTCTCCTTCGTCACGGATGCGGTATTTTTTGGCCATGTCCCTGATGACTTTTTTGCTCAGCTGAGATGATGTGTCGTCCTTCCAGTCTTTGTACACCTGCACCTTGATGGTGTGATAACTCACGGCTTCGCCAGGCGTGATGGCTAACAGTCTGAAGACACGCAAGCCATCCTGGCTTTGCAGGACGGCCCAGGTGCCGACAGTCTGTTTTTCAAGTGCCTCTGCAAACGACGCACCATAGCTCTGCACCAGATTTTGTTTTGGCCGGTCTTTGAACACGCGCAGGCTGGCCTCGGTATCGGGTGCCTGGTTGGCGTTGAGGTCAGCGGCAAACTGCTTTAATTTGTCGCGGGTGGTGTCGCCCGCCAACACAGCTTCCTGAAAGTCATAGCGGGTTGGAACATCGTAGCGCTCACGGCGGCTTTCAAACCACTTGCGCAAGCCGTCTTCGTCAATTTTTGGCAGCTCCAGGCCGGCCTGCGTCACACTGAGTGCCTTGAATATGACGCGGTCCCGCATAGCCGTGTCGCCCTTGTCCAGACCCAGCGCCAGGCCTTCGCGGTACAAAATTTCGTTGTCAAGCCAGCGGTCTGCCAGAACTTTGAGTTCTGCCTTGCTGGGTTCGCGCTTCATGCTCGACAAAAACATGCCGCGCGCTTCTTCATAAGCCGCCTTGGGCACCACGATGTCTTGTGGGTTACCGCGTATCGCCATCAGCGCATGGTCCACGCCAAATATCAGTCCACCAAGAATGACGAAGTGAACCAGCGGTTCTTGCAGCACGCGTTTGAGCCAGGGGTTGGAGCTGGGGTTGTTTTCTGTAGGCATAGTCTCAAAAAAAGGTCTCAAAGTTTGGAAGGTTTAAAAGGCGTGGTCAGGGCGCTCTGCAGGTCTTTTTCTACCTGATCGGCAAGGTCTGGCGCAGGTATGCGAACGGCCTTGGCCAGGGCTGCCAACGGCTCGGAAGCAGGGCGAAACTCCGGGCTCATCGCGACAATGTTCAGCAGTGGTTCACGCAATTGCTGCAGCATGCGCACAGGGTCTGGATGGGGCTGGACACGCATGCCCAGGCTCAGATACGCCACTCTGGCCGTCCAATAGGCTTGCAGCCGTTGCGCAGCAGGGCCATAAGGCGGGGCTAGCACCCCCTCAAGTCCGGGTTGAAGCAGCTTTAACAGCGTACCCAGACGCTCCCTGGGGGTGGAGTCCGCCACATAGTTGATCCATGGCGCGCGGTGTGCCACCACGGGCAGGTCATCGGTATTGACCGGCGCATCACCTGCAAACCGGCGCAGGCTTTGCGGTCCTGCAATCACACTGCCAAGCAAGGCGTATTCATCTTCCAGCTTGGCGCCCTGCAGTGCCTGTGCCACTTTGGGTGGGACTGCCTGCAAGCGGCTGCGTACATCCTCAAGTCTCCAAAGAACATGGTCTGGCCTGGCTACCAGACCCAGCACAGGGGTATCGAGGCTGTTGCTGGCCAGAACTGCAATACCTTCTGGGTAAACCTGCATAAACGCTGCCACGATACTGCGCAGGGTTTGCACATCCATCTGGTGCAGCGCCAGCCATTGGCAAAACAAGCCGCCTGGCTGCAACCTGGAGCGCACGGCAGCGAAATGCTCAGCTGTGTACAAACTTCCGGCGCCGCTGCGTGCGGGGTGAAACAGATCGGCAACCACCACGTCATAGCGCTGCGGCGTGGCTTGCACGTACCGGCGTGCGTCTGCAGCATAGGTGCTGATGGGACGGGCCGCCTCGGGTGCACCCGGTTTGAGTGAAAAAATTCCTGCAGCCTCTATGACTTCGGGTATGAGTTCTACCGCATCAACGTGAACAGCTTCATCCAGTGCAGCCGCCTGGGCGGTGTAGCCCGTTCCCAGCCCTAAAAACAGGGCGTTGCGGGGTGCAGGGTGGAGCAGCAAGGGGATTTGTGCCAGCCGGGTCTCGACCAAACCACTGGCGCTGGTGCCCTCTTGCACCCGGTTGTTGATATGCAGCCGCGCCACGCCCTCACTGTCTTCGACCACACTGACAGCGGCCATGACTCCTTCGCGGTAACTCAATACCTGTGCGCCTGGTGGCAGGTCCACAAAGCGAAGCATCGGGGCCAAAAGTGCGATGGTCAAAATCACCAGGAGTGAAACCCACCCGAGAGTCCCGTTCCAGCTGCGCCACGACCGCAGCGTCAGGTAAAACACGCCTACCAGCACCAGCACCACCTTTGCGCCAAGCTGCGGCAGCAGGAGCGCTCCGAACAGCAAGGGTGCCAGGGCAGCGCCTGCTGTATTGATACCCACAGCGCGGCCCAGGGCCATACCGTGCTGCTGCGCGCGCAAGCAAAGCAGGCTGAAAAGAGCGCCCATGACAATGGCAGGCAGCAACATGGCAAAAGCACCTGCGGCGAGCTCGCCCAACAACGCAGCAGCAACGCTTTGACCCAACACAGCTGAAGGCAGCACGACCCATCGGTCAGCCCACCAAAGACTGATGCCACTAACAGCAACCGAAAGTGCCAGGGCCGCCAACGCGCGATCAATTTCATCGGATGCAACCGGACCACCTGAACGCAGCTTATGAAGAACCGCGGCACCCAGAGCGGTACCCAGCAAAAAGACTGCCAGCATCAGCGCGTAGGTGTAAACCGTGTTTTCCGTGACCTGGCTCAGCACCCGAACAGCCAGCACTTCGTAGCCCACACCCAATAAACCAGTCAGAAACAGACGCCCTGTCAAATCGCGCAAGGTCCTGGCCACATTTGGAGCACTTTCTGGAACCGCCTCTGCAGTCGCTGCCAATTGAGCTGTTTGAGAGGTCACTGCAGCGTCATGGTGACTGCTGTGTGATGGCGAATCCTGCCGACCCCACATCCACCAGGCCAGCGCAGCGCACGCCAGGTTGACACCTGCAAACAGCCAGGTCGTCGCCCGCAATCCCAAGTCTGGAATAAAGACAAAGACGGCCAGCAACACCCCTGCCATCGCGCCTGCCGTGTTTGCGGCATAGGCTGAAGCCAAGGCCTGTTGCCCAAGGGCTCTGGCTTGGCGTTCAATGGCCGGAAAGGTTGCGCCCAAGGCCACGGTTGCTGGTAACAGCGCGATGAACGGCACGGCGAAAGCCGCACTCCAATGAACCAATACGCCAGGTTCAGCGCCAATCCAGCGGGACAGCTGCGGCAAAAATGATGGGAAAACAATTCCTGCGAGCACAGCCCATACGGCGATCAACAGTTCTAAGCCCGCATACCAGCGTCCCGGATATTTGCTGTGTTCGATGCGGTGCGCCAGCAGCAATGACCCCGCCGCCAAGCCGCCAAAAAAAGCAGCCAGCACCGACAAGACCGCAATAATTTCATGACCCAGCACCAGGCTGATCTGTGTTGTCCAGACCATTTGCCAGACCAGGCCAGCAGCGCCTGATGCAAACATTAGCAACAAAGATGTTCTGAGCTGCCAACGACTGTGTCCGGACTGGTTTTGTTGACTCAACTGCGCTGGCATGCCCTTGACGCGAACTGACTGAACAGCCGACCCAAAACCCGATTCAACTACCGTAGTCACATCGATCCTTCAAAGCGAAAGCCCGGCCAGAGCGGCCGGGCTGAATTGGCGCTCCCGGGCTTGCGCCCGGAAACTTTCCGTGGTTACTTGATGATGCTTGCAACTTTGGTGAAGTTAGCCACTTCAATGAACACAGGGTTGCTGTAGAACCACAGGTCAGACCAGGCAGCCACGTCAAAAGACGAGTACTTCACGCCATTAAAAGCACGCATATGCGCAGGGCAAGCTGCGTCTGTGCAAGCAACCTTGCCAGCGACAGTCTGGTCAAAGGGGCTCAGGTCATAGTCGTTGAGTGCGTTGCCGCTGGCATCCGTCTCGAACGGGGTTGATGCTGGCAAATTTGTACCGCGCAGACGGAAGTACTGCGATGTCGTGACTGCTGGCACGCGGTAGCTCATCACCCGCACGCCGTCTGCTGTAGCTGTCCATTTGCTGGTGCCTGTGCCCGTGTTGCTGAAGGTTTTGAGAACCTTGGCAGTTGGGTTACTGGCGGCGGCTGTGCCCTCTGCGCCTGCATAACGTGCGGTGTCTGTCGGGCTGATCAAGCCGGTAACATTGCCGCCAATCAGGTCCAGGTGGTCAAGCACCGGCGCATTGAGTGGCTGCGTGATGTTGATTTGGCGTAACGACGGATTGGGGAAGCTGTACGGTGAGTTATTGGTGCCTTGCGGGTCACGCACTGCAACGGCTACATACACGTCAGCACCGGGGCGTACCACCAGCTTTTCACCCATCGTGGCGCAACCGTCAATACGGGCTTCTGCATTTTTTGCCACTGCAGTGGCAACGGCTTTTTCAACCAAAGCGCGGAAGTCGGCCCGGGGCACACCTGGGTTGGATGCGCAGGCAATAAAGGCCACGCGGTCCACCAAGTCACCAGAAGAAACAAAGCTGTTGCCTGAGCGCAAGCCGTCAATAATGCCTTCAGCGGTCAAATTGTTGGTGCCTTTTCGCACCATCACAAAGTCCTTTTGGTACTCACCTGGCTGAAAGTCCTGGGTGGTTTCACGCTGGTCCGGGCCAAACTGACCACGGTTGTGGTAGTCAGAGCTGGCAAAGAACCACCAGTTGCGGCCTTCACCCAGCAGCGCATCCCAGACGCCGCCAATTTTGGCTGCGTAAATACCCGTGCCGCCATAGGTTCCTACGCCCACAGAGTCAATGCCGGGGCCACCAAAGTTGGGCCGGTATTCACCTCGCTGTGAAGAAGCACCATGGCCAGGCATGGATTCAAAACCAAACGCAATATTGGGCGCTGCGTTGTTGAAGTTACGCAGATGCTCGACATTAAAGCCGCGGTTGCCTACCGGGTCATAAATGCCTGCGCGCTCCAAGTGTGCTGGCACAAAGTAGCTGGTCGTTGGCGCTTTCTCGTTCATCCACTTGATACTTTCAAGTGTCTTGAGGTGACCACGGTTGGGCGCGTTGATGCCGTTGTCCACACCATTGGTGCCTGGTATTTTGCGGGACGTAGCGTTGATCAGGCTGTTGTTGGGGCTGCCAACGACTGAGCAATCCCACTGGTTTTCTGCACCCCGGCTGGTGTCGGTGTCATTGCGGTCAAAGCAATACTCGAACTGTGCTTGCAAGTTTGCATTGCCTGCAACGCCAGCGGAAGGCCATGGCAACTGCCCAGCCAGAACCGACATGGAGACATGCTCGTGGCCTGGTGCGTTTTGCTCGACACCCATCCAGATGGGTTTTTGGCGGGCGCGGCTCTCGGCCTCGGTGACAGCGTATTGAAATTCTTTGATCTCTTGCCAGCGCCACATGGCCTTGGGTACGGCTGTACCGTCACCCTTGATGCCTGCACGGCCATTGGGCAAAGTGGCTTCCCAGGTCTGGTTTGGACCTTTCAAGCTTGCTGCGGGCTGTCCGGCGCTTGGATAGGTGGCAGGTGGGTAGGGGCCTGTGCTGCTGCTGGTCAATCCAAGGGCCGTCGGTACTGGCTCAAACGGGTCTTCAGACAAAGTGCAATTGCGCGCGCTGCTGCCACCGTGATCGGCTTGCACAAACCAGTCCAGACCAAAGGTTTTGACTGACTTATCGATCAGTTTTTTCATCGACAGAGAACCGTCCGAGCAAGTGGTGTGGTTGTGAAAGTCACCGCTTACGTAGGCACCTGCTGCTTTGTTGGCGGCCTTTTCGGCGGCAAACACTGCCTGTGATGTTGTAAAAGTGCCCGTCAATCCAATCACTGTCAACACAGCCAGGCTGATGTCGCGCGTTGCGAACCTTTTTTTCATATGCAAATGCTCCGAATGAATGGTCTAAATTTTGGCAAGGTGCCTGTGGGCTCTCCAACAAACCCGTAACCACCATCGCATCCTCATACATCTGAAGCGAGCTGTGGCATCCAGCAAACTGTAGTTTGCGTATGTGACAGATTCAAGACGGCAAAGGTTTAAATCCCTGTCTTAAAACTGTCATTTAAGCGGGTTAGCCTCTATTCGTTCAAGCACCTCTCAAGAAGGAACACCCACCATGAAAAAATCACTCACTTTTATATTGACCTTTGCTTCTGTCTCAGCCGGCCTCGCATTGGTTGCCTGTGGCGGGGGCGACAGCGGCGGTTCAACAGCCATCAACGTGCCGCAGAACGCCGTTAATTACACCCTCAACCTGGTTTCGCCACAGCTGCAGAACAGTTCAGCGTTTTTGGACGTGTTCAGTGCCAACTTTCTGGATGACGGCTATACCAAGGCGAATCTGGTCAGCAACGTACAAGCTGACAGTGCAGCGATTGCCAACGGCACCGTTGCCAGCGATTCGGTTTTCCCCGAGATCAGCGCATCTATCCTGAGCATCAGCGACTGCAACGCTGCCACCAACATTTGCATACTGAACACCACCTACACCACGTCAGGCCCTGACGCGACCACAGTCACTTCAAAGGTGCCGGTGCTTCAGGTCAACGGAAATTTCACTATTGTTGGCAATGGCTCTAGCGTCCAGCCCAGCTGATTTGGCCTGAGCTGGTTCCTGGGTAGAACAACCCGCACGCGAAGATCAAGCCTAGACATGCTTTTGCTGTCTGGGTTTGTGCATCAAATCAACTCAAAACGGGGCGCGAAGCTACCAACAGCGTGTGGGTAGCACCTTGATGAGCAAGACGAAACAGCAACATCAGCCATGGTTGTGGCGTTTGCTTCATCACACAACAAGGCTTGAACTAACGATTGCAACAGCGTTTGTATCAGCACCTGCATTGACACTTGACTCTCAAGCGGAAAGACCATTCTGGCTGAGCCTGTCTAAGCCATTGCCTGTATGGGTGACCCTTTGATAAGCTCAGGGAGAACGGTCTTAAATGAACAGTATTGAGACCTGATCCAATGCAGGACTTCCGCATTGAAGCCGAGCAAAAAAAGTGCTGCCAAAGCAATGGTCTGATGCACAAAGGTGGCGAGCTTGCGCAAGACGAGAAAAGTAACGCGCCCGGCCACAGAGATTGAGCTACACCACCGCATGCTCAAGCAGGTTTGCAACATTGAGCGCTTCCAGGTGCGGGGGGCGACTGCCATACTGACGCGTATCTTTGCTGCATTAATTAGTTTTATGCATTTGCAAAAAATGCATCTCTGCGATGCCTTCGCCAATGCTTATCGGTGGAAGCGGGAACTGTTCTGTGAAGTAGTTACAAGCTTTATCAAGAGCTTTGTTCCTGGCCTGTTTGCTGGTGTGAAAGACGCCGGTGATGCCACTGAGGGCGGACCGGAGGCGACGGCGGCTTATCTGGTGACCCAATCGGTATCCATGGTGGCAGTTTGAGACGCGATACGATCAGCGACAGACCCGAAGCGAGCTGAACTTTCTGCAGCAGTACCGCCAAAAAATCAATTGGACACCTCAAGATACCCCTTTACCCCCGCCCCTGCACCTCACAACACAGAAAGACACCCGACATGGCCTTTATTTACTACATCACCCAGGTTCAGTTTGAATACGGCGCCATCCAGTTGCTGAAACAGGAATGCACACGCGTCGGTATCACCCGACCCCTGATCGTGACCGACCCGGGCGTCAAGGCGGCCGGCATCTTGCAAAAAGCACTGGACGCCCTGCCGGGTATGGTCGTGACGGTGTTCGACCAGACGCCATCCAACCCGACCGAAGCCGCAGTGCTGGCTGCTAGCGCGATGTACAAGTCCGGTGGCTGCGACGGCCTGATTGCCGTGGGAGGTGGCTCTGCCATTGACTGCGCCAAGGGTGTGGCGATTGCAGCGACCCACGAAGGCCCGCTCACGTCGTACGCCACGATTGAAGGCGGTTCGCCCCGGATCACCGAGAGGGTCGCGCCGCTGATTGCCGTGCCCACCACCAGCGGCACCGGCAGTGAAGTGGCGCGCGGTGCCATCATCATCGTGGAAGATCACAGAAAACTCGGTTTTCACTCTTGGCACCTGGTGCCCAAAACAGCGATTTGCGACCCCGAACTGACGCTGGGTTTACCCGCCCACCTGACTGCTGCCACCGGCATGGATGCGATCGCGCACTGCATGGAAACCTTCATGTCTTCCGCCTTCAATCCGCCGGCTGACGGTATCGCACTCGATGGCCTGGAGCGCGGCTGGGCGCATATTGAGCGCGCCACCCGCGATGGCAGCGACCGGGAAGCCCGGCTCAACATGATGAGCGCTTCGATGCAAGGCGCGATGGCCTTCCAGAAAGGCCTGGGCTGTGTCCACTCTTTGAGTCACAGTTTGGGCGGCGTCGATCCGCGACTGCATCATGGCACGCTGAACGCCATGTTTTTACCGGCCGTTGTGCGCTTTAATGCAAGTTGTGAATCGGTACAAAAAGAGCATCGGCTAGAGCGTATGGCCCGTGTCATGGGCTTGGGCTCGTCTGGAGATGTCGCCGAGGCCATCAAGGACATGAACGCCCGCCTCAACCTGCCCACCGGGCTGGCCGCCATGGGCGTACGGGCCGACCAGTTCAGCCATATTATTGAAGGCGCTCTGGCCGATCATTGCCACAAGACCAATCCGCGTCTGGCCAGTGCCGAGGACTATGTGGAGATTCTGCGGAATTCGCTTTGATGCCTTGATGATGCATTGCTGGCTTGGGGCGCGTTCCTCAATATTTCGTGACGTACCCCAACGCTCGTTATGAAGCTGACACACAACCCGTGGAACATACCACTCCAAGGTTGGCCGGAATGTCCCGGCGGGCCCGGTCCAACAATCCACGGAGAGCTTCACGCATGAGCACCACCCCTGATACGTCCCGTCGCCGTCTGTTGCAGATGTTTGCCGGCATACCCATGCTGCCGATCGCTGGTGCAGGCACGGCCAGCCTGTTGCTGTCAGCCTGCGGCGGCGGCGACAGTACACCTTCACTGGCACTGGGTGCAACACCAGGCACGCCCCCGGCCAGGTTCCTTAACGCCAGCTTCAGCTCCATGCCAGCGCCAACGATGGCTGCACCCGCTGCCATGGCCACGACCTCGGTGGGTTCTGTGCTGACTGCCAACTTCAGCGATGCCAGCAAAATCGACTTCAAGCTGGCGTACCAGCCGTTTTTTGTGACGGGTGACCTGGTCTCAAATGGCAATGGCGGCCAGATTCTGGCGGGCGGTTACTACAACATCAACAACCAGCCCATCATCGACACCTCGGTGCCCGGCAAAGACCGCCAGTTTTTCTCTGACTCGCCAGACGGCACCTCGCTGCTCAGCGTGGCCAATGCCAAAGTCACTGGCGTGACCGGCAACACGGTGTTTGCCGTGGTCCAGTTTGAATACACCACCGCTGCACAAGACGGGGTGACCAGCATGTATGGCCGTCTGCCTTCACCGATTGCCGTGTTGACGCTGGATCAAAACCCGGCCACCGGCAAGTTGTCGCTGGTCAAGTACCACAACGTGGACACCTCGTCTGTCAATGGTTTGTGGATTACCTGCGGCGCGAGCCTGTTGCCTTGGGGCACGCATTTGTCGAGCGAAGAGTACGAGCCCAACGCTTTTACGGCATCTACTGACGACCAGTTCAAGGCTTTCAGCAAAAACCTGTACGGCAGCGAAACGGCGGCCAATCCGTACAACTACGGTCACTTGCCTGAAGTCACCGTGAACCCGGACGGTACCGCCTCCATCAAGAAGCATTACTGCCTGGGCCGTATCTCGCACGAGCTGGTACAGGTGATGCCAGACAACCGCACCGTGTTCATGGGTGACGACGCCACCAACAGCGGCTACTTTGTGTTCGTGGCCGACCGTGAAAAAGACCTGTCGTCTGGCACCCTTTATGTAGCCAAGGTCGGTGCCGGTTTTTCGCTGGACCCGGCAGCCAGTGCGGCTGCACCGCTGAGCTGGATCAAACTGGGCTCGGCCAGCAGCGCAGAGATTAAAAATCTCGCCACCACAATCAAGCCCACCGACATCATGGATGTCAAAACCGCCGACCCGAAAGATGCCTCGTACACCAAAGTCGCTGCCAACGGCAAGATTGAATGGCTCAAACTGATGCCCGGTATGGAAAAAGCCGCTGCCTTCCTGGAAACCCACCGCTACGCCAGCCTGGTGGGCGCATCCATGGGGTTTACAAAAATGGAAGGCACGACGGTCAACATCAAGGACAAGGTTGCTTACTCGGCGCTGCAAAATTGCCAGGCCTCCATGGTCGCTGGCAACGCTCTGAATGTGCCCGGCAATGGCGTGTCGATTCCGGTGCAACTGGTCGCAGGTGCCGTGATGGCGCTGAACCTCAAAGGTGGCGTCAAAGACACGCTGGGCACGACCATCAACAGCGAGCGGATGCCCGTGGATACCAAGGCCTTGCTGGCAGGCCAGGACACCCCTGCCGACGCGCTGGGCAACACCGCCAACCCCAACAACATTGCCAACCCGGACAACCTGAAGTTCTCTGAAAAACTGCGTACGCTGTTCATCGGTGAAGACAGCAGCCAGCACGTCAACAACTTTTTGTGAGCCTACAACATTGACACCAAAGTCCTGTCACGCGTGATGTCCATCCCGGCAGGCGGCGAATCTACCGGCCTGCATGCGGTGGACGAGCTCAATGGCTGGACTTACATCATGAGCAACTTCCAGCATGCCGGTGACTGGGGCAGCATCCACAACATCGTCAAGCTCATGCTGGACCCTCTGATCAAAGCCAACTACAAAAACAAGTTCGGTGCGGCTGTGGGTTATCTGACGGCAGAAGTTGCGCAAATCAATCTGGCAAAAACCTGACCTGCAGATTCGGGTACCCATCAAAGGGCAGGCCTTGCGGTCTGCCTTTTTTTATACGGCCGTAGTCTTGTCTATTGGCGCACACAGCGCGCCACCAGCGGCAGCAGCGGGTAACGCAGAATCGCCTCGCGGCCGCTGGCACCCAGCCCAAACTCGGCCCGCATGCGCGGGTTGCTGTAGAAAGCCTGCTGCGCGCCCTGCCCGCCTGCATCGCGCAACAGCAGGTCCTGGTCGCGCGCGCCTGAACTGCCTGAAGGGGTGCGCAAGCCGCTGAGCAATGCCGTGTTGTCGGCAAACTTCACGGTGAAACTGAGGCCGTGCTCGCAGGTGTAGGCGGGATCACGGATTGCGCTGCTTACGGCAGATCCCGCGCCATTGCCAGGGGCAGCACACCCCGCCATCACGCCACAGAGCAGCAGCCCTGTGCTTAGCCCCATCCTCAACCCGGTGATGCGTTGCGACCAGACCTTGTTCATATGTGCACCTGAAAATTTTTAATCATTCGTTATTTTGGCCACAGCACCCACAGCCGCAGCGGCTGGTTGACCCGCGCTGCAAACTCGCCCGCCTGCACCCCTGTGCCCGCGAAATAATCAGCCCGCACCGCGCCCACAATGGCGCTGCCGGTGTCTTGCGCAAACACCAGTTTTTGCAGCTTGCCTGCGACGCCGCTGGAGGCCAGCCACACCGGCGTGCCGTACGGAATGCTGCCCGGGTCAACGGCAATGGAGCGGCCCGGTGTCAGTGCCACGCCCTGGGCACCTTTGGGGCCAAACGCGGCATCGAAATCACTGAGCGATTCCTCACGAAAAAAGACATAGCGCGGATTGCTCCAGAGCAACTGCGGCAAACGCTGCGGGTTTTGTGCGACCCACGCTTTGGTGGCGTCCGGCCAAGGGTTGATTTTGGTCACGCCCTGGCTGAGAAGCCATTGGTTAACGCTGCGGTACGGCTGGTCGTTGGAGCCGCCAAACGCGACCCGCACCACGCGCTGGGAGCCGTCTGCCTCACTCAAACTGAGCCGCCCGGAGCCCTGAATGTGCAGCACCAGCGCATCAATCGGGTCAGCCAGCCAGGCGATTTCACGGCCCTTCAGCGCGGCTTTGGCCTCGGGCAGCGTGTCGATCTCCTGCCTTGAGAACCAGGGCTTGCGGCTTCCCAGGCCTGCCGGTGCTTTGTACAAGGGCACCTCGTAGCCGTTGCCACTCTGGCGGCTGGCCCGGAGCACGGGCTCGTAGTAGCTGGTCAGCAAACCGTCGGCGATGCCCTGTGTGGACTCGACCCGAAACGGTTGCAGCCTGCTGACCATCCAGGCGCGCTGCTCGTCACCCGAGGCGATGCTCAGACGCCGTGCCTCGCCGCACAGGGGGGCAAACGTCGGGCCGGGCCGCTCGCAGTTTTTAAGCCAGGCATTCCAGGCCTCATGCAAAGCGTCGCTCTCAAAACCCGGCAACTCAGCCCAGCGCACAGGCACCCAGCGGCTTTTGCCCTGAAACAGGGCGGGCGGCAGTGGGCCGTTGTCATCACCGCGCGGCAAGGTGCTGCCCGCAGGTATAGGGTCGCCCAATACCGGCACGGGCGGCCTGACGCGCGGCGAGCTGCAGGCCAGCAACACGAGTGCGGCAGCGATAATTACCGCTGTTTTTACAACCTTTGTGAGGTGTGTCGTGGCTTTGTTATTGCTCGAAGCGTTTGGGGCCATGGTGCTGCTGGTGTTCATTGTGTGGTGGACGATGTTTTCTGGCCGCAAAAATGGTGAGCTGGACGATGGGTCACAAGACGCCTCAAAAGACGAGACAGGCAGAAAATAAATAACCAAACAGGCTTTTCAGGCAGTCAATACAAGGGCTGACAGCTATTTATTTAATAGCAAGTAGTGTAAGTCGGCAGGTTGCGCGTCGCGCCTTGTCAATGCCCAGCGTTTTGGCCCGGGCGGCCTTGACATCTTCTTCGGTCTGGGCCTTGCCCAGCAACGCGATCAGCTTCGACAAGGTGGCAGGAGCGGTTTTCATGGGCTTATTGTGCCCAAGCCGGTTGCAGTGGTGTCTGCAGCAGGCTGGGCCGCAGAGGGCCGCAGAGCTGAAAACTGATTTTTTAATCTCCTCTGCGCAACTCTGCGTCCTCTGCGCCTCTGCGTTGAAGGTTTCGTGTTTTCTGCTTTTTCAGGTGCACAGCTATTCATCGCCTCTTAACCCTTAAATACGCTGCCAGGGCAGTAAACACGAGCGCCATCAGCTATAAATTTCGTAGCAAATTAGCCAGCTCAACGGCAGACTTGACGTGCATTTTGTCAAACACGCGGGAGCGGTGGACCTCCACAGTACGCACGCTGATGTCGAGCTGGTCGGCCACGAGTTTGTTGGGCAGCCCGCCAACGACCAGGCGCATCACGGCCTTTTCCCGCTCTGTCAGGCCATCAAGCCGTGCCTGCACGCCGTGTGATGCGCTGTTCTGGCTCAGGGCCGCAGCGGAATGCGCCAGCGCCTGCTCGATGCGATCAACCAGTGCGTTGTCTGAAAACGGTTTTTCACAAAAATCAAACGCACCCTGCTTGACGGTGGCCACGGCTGTGGGTACATCAGCATGGCCCGTCAGGAATATCACCGGCAGCGTGGGTTGCAGGCCATAGCCGATGAGCTTTTCAAACAGGCCCAGCCCACTCAGGCCATGCATGCGCACATCCAGCAGCACGCACGAGGGCGAGGCCACCTTGAAGCCGCCCGCAATGCGTGCATCAAAGGCTTCGCCGCTGTCAAACGACTCGCTGTACAGGCGGCGAGAGCGCAGCAGCCAGGCCAGTGCGTCGCGCACACTGGCATCGTCGTCAACGATATACACCACGGCGTTCTGGATGGGTTCCATAAAAGGGTTTTTAAAAAGTCAGTGGATTGGGGGGGCAGATGGTGAAGTGTGCGTCACCGGCGGGAGCGCTTCATGTGCAGGGGGTGCAACAGGCAGGGTAAAGCTGAAAATGGTACCCCTTGGCTGGCCCGCTGCAAACCCGAGAAAACCACCATGCTGCTCAATCACGGTACGGCACAGGCTCAAGCCCAGTCCCATACCCTCGGCTTTGGTGGTGAAAAACGGTGTAAACAGCTGCGCGGCCACGTCTGCTGGAATGCCCTCGCCCTGGTCAATCACAGCAAACTCGACCCAGCGGCTGGCTCCCCTGGATGCAGCAGGCCGTACCAGCAGCGTCAAGACGCGGCTGGCAGTGCCTGCACCGGGCTGCATGGCCTGCATTCCGTTACGCGCCAGGTTCAGCAGCACTTGTTCAACCATGGTGCGGTCGCACAGCACAGGCCCGCAGGCCGCATCCATTTCAATCACCACGGTGACCGAGAGTTTGCGCGCTTGCAGGGCGACCAGTGGCATGACGGCGTCCAGCAGGGCCTCGGGCTTGACCGCTTCACGGGCCTGGTCACGGCGGCGCACAAAGTCATGCACGCTTTTGATCACCTTGCCCGCACGCTCGGCCTGCTCTGCAATGCGGCTGACGGCCAGTTGCAGATCGCTTGACAAAGCGCTTAAAGGTGCTTGCGCTGTATCACTGAGCAAATTGAGCGAGCCCACGGCGTAGCTTGAAATCGCGGCCAGCGGCTGGTTGAGTTCGTGGCTGAGCAGTGATGCCATCTCGCCGACCATGGCCAGCCGGGCGGTGGCCTGCAGGCGGTCCTGGCTGGCGCGTGAGAGCTCTTCAATACGGCGCTGCTCGGACACATCCAGAATCGCGCTCATCCAGCCGGTGTGTTTGCCTACGGCGTTGATCAGCGGGGCTTCCATGATCAGCACCGGAAAGCGCGTGCCGTCTGGCCGCATGAAGAGCGACTCGTGGCCTTCCCGAGGCAGGTTGTTGCCTGCCAGCCGTATCGCCTGGCGCTGCTGGTAAGCGTCTGCCAGCTCCGGTGGCCAGTAAGGTGAAGGCAGGCTGTGGTTGAGCAATTCTTTGGCAGACATGCCCACCATCTGGCAAAAAGCCGGGTTGACGTAGGTGATGCGGCCCGACAAATCACGCGCCCGCAGGCCGGTCAGCACCGAGTCTTCCATGGCCTTGCGAAAGGCCAGGGCCTCGCCCAGATCGTGCTCTACGCGCAAGCGCCTCTTCATGTCACGCGCCAGCAAAAACAGCACCACCAGCAGCGCCAGCGACATGGCAGCGACCAGCGCTGTTAAAACATTGGGAAACAGCGACGGCAGGCTCACACGGCTTTCCAGCCTGAGCACCAGCGTGTTGCCCGTCAGGTCCAGCAGTTGCTGCGCCACATAAATGCGGCTGCCGCGCGATGGCGTGCCGTGCAGTGCCAGACGGGTGCCGTCGGCTTCAGTAAACGCCACGCTTTGCCCGCGCGCCAGCTGCTTGCCCACCAGCTCGGCCAGCATATCCTGCAGCGAATAAGTCGCTACGGTGTAGCCGACCAGACGGCCACCTGCTGTGATCGGCATGCACAGGTCGAGCATTTCAAAGCCCAGCCCATCGGCTTGCGGCACAAAGTAGCTGATGGAGTAAGCCGCACCACTCAAGCGCCGCGCCGTGCTGCAGGCCAGGGTGATGTCGGCCTGAACGCTGCTGCGGGGAAGGCGTTCAAACACCGGGCTGCGGTAGGGTGTAGCCACTTGCGTGACGACTTCCAGTGCTTCGTTGCGCCACTCCAGCTGCATGATTTCGCGGCGCTCGCGCAGCAGATCAGCCGCCGGGAAGTTCCAGCCCTCGGGTGTGCGTTCACCCGACTGCAGGGCCTGAAAACTCTGGATGTTGCGGGTCAGTCCCGCGCGAATGTCGCTCACGATCTCGCCTGCGTCGCGTTCCAGCCGGCTCTGAATCTGGCTGGATTCATAGCGGCCCGCCAGCCAGACCAGCGTGGCCAGCAAACTCGCCACCAGCGCCAGCAGCAGCACCCACAAGGCCCAGCGCTGGGCACCGTGGCGTTCGCTGCGCCAGGTCCGGTCAAGGCGGCTGCGCAAGGAGGCCAACAAGGCGCTCACGTCAAGGCCGCCACATCACGAACAATCACTTCAACACACGGTGACTCAGGGCGGGCAGCTTCGCTCTGGCATCGGCCAGCGCCCGGTGGTGCAGCTCGGCCATGACCACGGCAGGGCCTTCGCCGTGCTGCGCCAGAACCTCGCCCCACGGGGCCACCACCATGCTGTGACCCCAGGTGCGCCGGCCATTTTCATGCACGCCGCCTTGTGCCGCTGCCGCCACAAAAGCGAAGTTTTCAATCGCCCGGGCGCGCAGCAACACCTCCCAGTGCGCCTGTCCGGTGGTGAAGGTAAATGCGCTGGGCACCAGCAGCACATCCGCGTTCAGCGCGCGGTAGAGTTCAGGAAAGCGCAGGTCATAGCAAATGCTCAAGCCAATGCGCCAGGTGTGGCCATCGCCTGAAGGCAGCTCAAAGGCCACGGGCAGCGTGCCGGGCAGCAGCACGCGCGATTCGTCGTAGCTTTCCACACCGTTGTCAAACCGGAAAAGATGCATCTTGTCGTAGCGCGCCACGCACTGGCCTGACGGGTTGAACGCCAGGGCGGTGTTGTAGATGCGGCGGATGCCATCTGCCGGGCTGGGTGTCTGGCCAGCGGGTGCGGCCACAGGCAGCGTGCCACCCACAATCCAGAGCCCCAGCCGTTGCGCAGACTGCGCCAGAAAGTCCTGAATCGGGCCACTGCCAAAGCGCTCTTGCAGCGCGAGTTTGTCGGTGTCTTTCACACCCATCACACAAAAATACTCGGGCAACACGGCCAGCTCGGCCCCGCTGGCGGCGGCTTCGGCCAGCAACTGCGCGGCTGCGTCCAGGTTGCGTGGCACGTCGGTGCCAGAGACCATCTGGAGGGCGGCTACTTTCATGGATTTTTCCCGGCTTTGGTGAGTTTGATGATTTTCGGGTCGGCCCAGCTGCCGTCAATATGAAACTCCTGGGTCGCGGCCTGCATCAGGGGGCGACGCAGAAAATACTGCGCCAAAAAGGTCCCCAGGCCAATCGCCGGGTTGATGACGGTGGCAATCAGTGACGCGGTACCGGCATTGATTTCGGGCACCACCACCACCTTGATGTCCTGGGTTTCTTTGGCAATGTCGGCACTGCCATCCATCAGCACAGCGGCGTTCACGCCTTTCATCTGCAGGTTGTTGGTCGCGGCCACACCTTGCGCAATGGCCACATCCCCGCGCACAAAGTCAAACGCGAAGCCTTCCGAGAACACATCGCGGAAATCCAGCGTCAAACGGCGCGGCAGCGACTGCAGACTGAGCACGCCCAGCAGTTTGGCAAGGCCTGGGTCAGCCTTGAGGAACTGGCCAGACTCGATGTTGACGTTGAACTGCCCGCCCATGCTGGGGTAGTCCGGGCTCAGGGGCGAGCCCGCCCAGGCAACCTGGCCTTGCAGGTTGCCTTTGCCCCGGCGAATCACATCCTTCATGCCAAAGCGCTTGAGCAGCTCGCCCGAGTCCGCAATATCGAGCCTGAAATTCATCACGGTACGGCGGCGTTCCGGCAACGACGTCAACATGGCTGACTGCTGGTTGATGGCGGCCCAGTTGCCCGTGGCGGTGAACACGGCTTCGGGCAGGATGACATTGAATTTATTGAGCCGCCACTCCCGCACGCCACCCTCTCGCAGGGCCACCGATGCACCGCGGTTGATGGCGTCAATCTCGACCCGACCGAGCTTTCGGCCACGCAGTTCCAGGTCTTCGACCACGATGTCCAGCGCGGGAATGCTGGCGGGCTGCTGGTCCAGTATGGTTTCAACCTCGCTAGCAGTGTTTTGACCCAGGTTCAAACGCGACAGGCGTGCAAACACACGCCCGCTACCCAGCCCCGCACCGCTGCCTCCCGGTTGCCGGAATTCGACATAGCCATTGAGCTCTTCTGCGGCAATATTGGCGCGCCAGTTCAGCCCGTCACGCGTGGCACCGACCACCACCTGGTTGAGTTGCCGGCCTGCGACCTGCAGCTGGTGGGCGCGTATGGCCATGCGGGTCGGCAGGTAAGCTGTCACATCAACACCAGCACCAGCACCAGTGCTGGCCGCAGCGCTGTCTGTGGCGGCTGACAGGACTTTCTGCCAGGCATCCATGTCCACAGTGGCCAGGTTGATGTTGGCAGCTACACCACTCTCAGGCACTGGCGCAGACTCGCCCGCCTCCAGCCCAACGCCAATGCTGCCCTTGAGCACACGTGGCTCTGCGCCACTGATGTCGCGCACAAATACCACCGAGGCCAGGCCGCCAATGCCCACACTGAGCTGGTCCTGCAGCTTTTGCCCCGGTGCCATCGACTCGCGCAGCAGCGTGTCTTCAAACCGCAGAGGCAGTACCGCCTCGGCTGTTTTGCCCAGTGGTGCAGGCAAGTTCAAGGCCATGCCCTGCAAGTTGCTTGCCACCGTGACTTCGGCCACGCCCCGCCGGAAACCCAGGGTGGCCGAATAGGCCGCGCTGCCACTGGCGTTTTGTGCCAGGCGTGAGACCAGCCCCAGGTCTTTGGCCTGCCGCAAGCCCTCTGACGTGACATTGCCCTGCGCTTTGAAGGCCACGCTGGCATCCATCTCGCTGGCCGGTGTTGTTGCACGCGCCAAACCCCGCATACCGCCTTCAAAGCGGATGTCACCGCCCAGAAAGCGGGCTTGAGCCGCCACCACGTTGAACCCCGATTCACTGAACGTCACCACCCCCTTGGTGCGCACCAGCAGGGGCGAGGCCGGGGTGATCTGCACGTCGTTACCAGGCAGGGTGACGGTGCCTTGCACACGGGTTTTTTCAATGGCAGACAGCGGCAGGCTCAGGCGCAGGGCCACATCAGCCGCGCCCGTGGCGACTGCTTTTTCAAGCACCCGGGCTGTCATGGCACCGAGGGGCGAGGTGTTGACAAAGCCCAGCGCGTCAGCTGCAGGCCCCTTGACGGCCGCTGTCACCTCGACCGTTGCCGAATGCGCCAGGTCGGCAATGCGCGCATCGGCCTTGACCAGCTGCAAGCCAGCCAGGCCCTGCACCTTGCCGCTGGCACCATTGACTTCCAGCGCCGCGTGGTTGAAGACCAGCTCGCCATTGAGGTCGGTCAGTGCAGGCCAGGGAATGGCACCTGCCGGTTGAATCGATGGGGGCACATAGGCCAGCGTGCCGTTTTTGATCCGTGTCGATATTTTGAAGTCGCCCTGCGCAGATCCGGCGTACGGAATGTTGTCAACCGCCCCCTTGACCTTGAATTTAAGCTCGCTGAGGTCACCCCGCAGCACCGCGTCCCGCACGTAGTGCCGCACCCGTTCCTGCAGCACCAGCGGCAGATAACGGTGCACCTGCGCACCGTTGCCACGGCTCAGCGTGCCCTGCAGGTCCAGCACACCCAGGAACGCTTTATTGACCGGTGGGGCGATGGCTGACTTGCCCTGCGGCGCAACGGGCGCCACGGGTGCCATGGGTGTAGCGGGCGCAGAGCTCCATGCAGCCTGCAGTGCACCTTCTGCGTCGGCATTGGAAAACTTCACGTTGCGCAACTGGGTCTCGATGTGCCCGCCTGTCAGCTTCCACTGGGCATCCATCGACAGCTGGTCCATGGCGATACGCGGGTCTTCAAAAATACCCGGCAGGTCCAGCGCACCGCTGGTGATTTTGACTGTCGCTTTGCCGCCCGTGTGGGTGACGTCAAAGTCAACGGTTGCCCCGCTCAGGCCCGGTCGGCCCGGTGCGGGGCGCAGGTTCTGGTTGGCGGCTGACCCCATCGTCGCGCCGAGGCTCGGTAGCGCAGCCAGTTCCAGCCTTGAGACCCGCCCCTTCGCTGAGAAAGCAGCTATCTGGTCAGCGCTGCCCTGCCAGCGGGCGTCAATCGTCTCGACCAGACCTTTGGGCGCAAAGGAATTGATTGGTAACCGCACGGCTTCACCCAGCGGCAGGCGGGTGGCTATCTGGGCCAGTGCCGCCAGGTCCAGCCGGTCGGCCTTGAATTCGGTCTGCGGCAGGGTGGCCCCAACGGCATCGGTGTGGACCAGGCTGAGGTTTCCGCCCGGCCAGCGCAAACCGTCGGATGTGTCAAAGCGCAAGCCCGTGGTGTTGAACTCAAACCCGGTGGCCAGCTGACGGCCACCAAACCGGCCTGCCACAGACGCCAGCGCCAGTGGCTCAAGCGCCTGGCCCAGCCGGGCGTTGACCCCTGCGAGTGCCACATCGGCAGTGCCGCCCGTGACGCGCCCCCGGCCAACGTCTGCCCAGGCGCGCAGGCCGCCGCTGCCCGCTGTCACGGCCACGCCCAGACGGTCCAGGCTGACATACTGGTTCATGCGCGACACATCAACCCTTTCAAATTCGGCATACAACTGACCCGACCAGTCGGCCCACTGGCCCGCCTCAACCGACAGCAAGGGCTGCCGGAAAATACCGCGCAGGCTAAAGCGCTCGCCCCACTCGGGCGGCGGCGTGGCATCGAGCCGCATCGCGTGGCGGCGGCGGGTGTTGCGGATGACCGCGTCCACCTGCGTCAAGGCCAGCGGCGGTGCGCCCCGCATCTCGTCCACCCAGCGGATGGTGCCGCCCTTGATGGACAACTCGGTCTGCGAGAAAAACCAGTTGGCCGCTGCGTTGCTGTCGCCGCGGCTTTGCGACATGTCGAGCCCGCCCACATACAGCTTGCCGCTGGCGGCCCGGCGAACTTCAAGGTCGGGCTGGTCGATGGAGAGTTGCTCAAACCCCATGCCCCAGAGCGACTTGGACGAGAGCGCCACCAGCAACCGGGGCAGGCGCAGGGCCTCGCGCCCGTCGGTGTCGAGCAGCACCACATCGCGCAGTTCAAACGACGGGATCATGCCCTCGGAGCGGGCGCTGATCTGCCCGATACGTACCGGCATGCCCAGCGCCTTGCTGGCCTGCACTTCCAGACGCGGGCGAAACTCCCCGATTCGCGGCACAATCCAGCCGTGTAACAAGCCCCAGGTGGCACCAAACACGACCCAGAATGACATCACCAGCCACAACAACGCACGGGCAAGCAACGCCAGCCAATGAATGCGCCGGGGTGGCAGGGCCAGTGTTTCAGGCAATGAGGGGGGCTGTGGGTCCATGGGCACCGGAATTATGACTGTCAGCACCGCTATCGGCTTGTGCATGACCTGGAACAACCGTGAACCACTCTGAAGTTTTTGTGAAGCAGTCTGATGTCTCAATCCTGTAGCCCCAGCGATAGCCCCAGTCATAGCCCCGGCACGCCAGCAAACGCCGCCTCCGGTTATTCACGCTATGTGCAACGCGTACGCCGCCGTTATGCAGACCAGCTGGCCTGCCTGTCTGAAGGCCCGCCCGTACGGGCCGCCATGGAGGCGACATTCAAGGCCCTGCAAGACGAGGGCCTGGACACCGGTGCCGCCCTGCGGGTGCTGCGTCAGCTGGTCATGGAGCGCCTGGTGGTGCTGGACTGCGATGGCAGCCAAAGCAGCCAGGCTCCGCTGGCCGTGGTGACCCGCGCCATGACCGAGCTGGCCGAACTGGCACTGGACGTGGCCTTGCAGGCATCCCAAAAAACGCTGGATGCCGCTTACGGCATGCCGCAATGCATCGGCCCCGGCAGTGACGACGGCCGCGCACAGCTGTGGGTCGTCGGCATGGGCAAGCTGGGCGGGCGCGAGCTCAATGTCTCCAGCGACATTGACCTGATTTACGTCTATGACCATGACGGCGAAACAACCGGTTTGCCGAATTCTCCGACGGGGCGTGGCCGAATCTCCAACCACGAGTACTTTGCGCACCAGGTCAAGGCAATTTACGCCCTGATCGGCGAGACCACCGAACATGGCTTTGTTTTCCGGCTCGACCTGGCCTTGAGGCCGAATGGAAACTCGGGGCCAGCAGCCCTGTCACTGAACGCACTCGAAGACTACTTTCAGGCGCAGGGCCGCGAATGGGAGCGGTTTGCGTGGCTCAAAAGCCGCGTCGTGTCACCCCGTGCGTGCGTTGAAAGCGGCTCAGCCAATGCACTGCGGGGTTCGGTGCTGCCATTTGTGTTCAGGCGTTATCTGGACTACAGCGTGTTTGACGCGCTGCGCACGCTGCACCGGCAAATCCGCGAGCACGCCGCCAAACGCTGTGCGGGTCACCCCGAGCGCGCCAACGATGTGAAGATGTCGCGCGGCGGCATTCGTGAAATCGAGTTCACCGTGCAACTGCTGCAGGTGGTGCGTGGCGGGCAGTTCCCGGAGCTGCGCACCCGCTCGACGGTCAGTGCGCTTCAACGTCTGGCCGATGCCGGGCTGATGCCGCAAGCTCTGTCCGATGCACTGGCTCGGGCCTATGTTTTTCTGCGGCGCGTGGAGCACCGCATCCAGTACCTGGACGACCAGCAAACCCATGTGCTGCCCACGCGTGACGATGACCTGGCCTGGATTGCACAGACCCTGGGTTTTGCTGACTGCCGCCTGTTTCTAGGGGAGCTGGACGCGCATCGTGAGCTGGTGGCCGAAGAGTTTGACCGCCTGCTGGGCGGTCAACCCAATTGCAAAGGCTGCGGCGGCGGAACAGGCAAAAAGTCCGATGCCACGCCCCAGCTTGACGATTTGCTGGAACACCTGTCAGCCCAGTGGCCACCCCAGTTTCGCGCGCGCCTGGCATTGTGGCGGCAAAACCCCAAGGTGCTGGCGCTGCGCGAAGACTCACGCGCCCGCCTGAGCCGCCTGCTGCAGCGCACCGCCTTGTGGCTCAGCGAAGGCGAAGTCAGTGAAGAGGCCGCCGTGCGCCTGATCGACTGGATTGAGCCCTTGCTCAGGCGCGAAAACTATCTGGCACTGCTGCTGGAGCGCCCGTCGGTGCATGAGCGGCTGTTGCGCCTGCTGGGTGCGGCCAAATGGCCAGCGCGCTACCTGCTGCTGCACCCCGGCGTGATTGACGAGCTGGCCAGCGACGCCATGCTGCACGAACGCTTTGACGCCGCCGCCTTCACCCACGAATTGCAGCTGCGTCTGGGTTCCCTGAAGATCACCGGTGAAGACGATGAGGAAACCTGTCTGAACCTGCTGCGGCGTGCCCACCATGCCGAGGTTTTTCGTACGCTGGCGCGAGACGTGGAAGGCATTTTGAGCGTCGAGCAGGTCGCCGATGACTTGAGCGCCCTGGCCGAAACCGTGCTGCAAATCGCCACCAGCTGGTGCTGGCAACGGCTGAAAAACACGCATCGCGAGCAGCCGCAATTTGCCATCATTGCCTACGGCAAACTCGGTGGCAAAGAACTCGGCTATGGCAGCGACCTCGACATTGTGTTTGTGTATGAAGACGAGCACGAGCAGGCGGGCGAGGTGTACGCCCTGCTGGTGCGCAAACTCATCAACTGGCTGACCGTGAAAACCGGCGAGGGTGACCTGTACGAGATTGACACCGCATTGCGGCCCAACGGCAACTCAGGCCTGCTGGTCACCAGCTTTGACGCCTATGCCAAATACCAGCAGCAGCGCGGCAGCAACACCGCCTGGACCTGGGAGCACCAGGCGATGACCCGCGCCAGGTTTGTGATGGGCACGCCCGAGCTACGCAGCCGGTTTGAGCAGGTCCGCAAAGCCGTTATTACCGCGCCGAGGGATGCGGCTGCGCTGCAGTCTGAAATTGTGGCCATGCGCGGCAAGGTGCGGGCGGCGCGCCCTGTCAAGGGCGGTCAGTTCGACGTCAAGCACAGCCCCGGCGGCATGGTGGACGCCGAGTTTGCCGTGCAGTTTCTGGTGTTGTCACAGTCTGCACAGCACCCCGAACTGGTGGAAAACGTCGGCAACATCGCCCTGCTGCAACGCGCAGAAGTGGCCGGCTTGCTGCCAGAAGGCGTGGGCCAGCGGGCAGCTGCCGCCTACCGCGAACTGCGGCGCGTGCAGCACCGGGCGCGTTTGAATGAAGAGCCCACGCAGATAACGCCGCCCTTGCTACAGGATGAGCGTCAGGCCATTGAGGCTTTGTGGGCTGCTGTTTTTGGGTAATGACTCGGCTCGCCTCGCCTCGCCTCCCCGCAGGCCAGTCTGCCTGGCGCAACGCCGGGCTTCAGTACGCATAGCCGCGCGCAACCCAGTAATGCCAGTCTTTTACAGCCTGACTGGTTTCTGTATGCTGCGACTGACAATCCAGCTGGGCCAGTGGAACCGCCAGTTTCTTTTTTCCGTATTCCACGAGAACAAAGACCTCGGACATGCAATCGTCTTCTGCTGCCATTGCAACCACTTGAACCTCATCTCCGACGTCGAGTGGTGATATGGACCGGAGCGTTTTGCACCGGGCCTTGAACGGCATGTCCAGCACGTCTGAGAGGTAGTGGTACCAACCCATGGCGCGCTCCATGTCGTCGTACGCATCGACGACGATCTCGAACAGGATGCGCTGCTCTCGGTCATGCTGCTCGCGTGGACGTGTCATAAGGTGCCTTCTAGCGGTTAAGGTTGAAATTCAGTGATCATCGAAGCCGATCCGCTGGCAGGCCAGGTGGGGGGGGGCGTGAATTTTATAACTGCAAAGCCTCGTCGAGACAACACAAGGTTCAGCACGCAAAGTTCGCAAAGGTTTCGCAGAAGCCGCAGAAGCCGCAGAAACCTCCCAACCCCGGCCCGCTGCCTGATTCGACCTGGCCCGGTAGCCGCACAAAGTGCTCGAAAACGCGTTCGCGGTCCGCGGGCACGATGCCTGGGCCGTCATCGCATCCCTGCAGTGCAAACGCATGGCCGTGCAACACCAGACGCACTGCAACAGGGTCACTGGAGAGGTTTATCGGGGCTTCGGCACGGGAGACCGCTTTCGGTTTCGTAGAATCAAAGTCTTCGGCATGAGCCTCGTTTAGCTGCCTGAAAGCCCCGAATCATGGCCTGTTTGAAGCCGCTTCCCTTTTCGTCGTGTCGCAGCGCTGGTGCTGCGCGCCGCCTGTTGGCTGTCGTCGCGGCAGCCACGCTGCTTGCAGGTTGCGCCAGCACGGCCGGGCCTGCCACCAGCGTGCCCGTACAAGCCCCTGCCCAGTGGTTCGCCCCCCTGCCCCACAACGGTAGCCTGGCCAGTTTGTCGCAGTGGTGGCAACAGCAGAACGACCCGTTGCTGGTCGAGCTGATCGAGGCGGCCCAGACTGTGAGCCCATCGCTCATCACGGCGCGCACCAGCATCGAGCTGGCCCGCGCCAGTCGCACGGCTTCGCAGGCCAGCTTGCTGCCCACGCTGGACGCTACTGGCAGCTTCAGCCGCAGCGTGTCGCCGCCGATCAACCGGACAGCGTCTGTGCCCGTCAACCTGACGCAGCTGGGCTTGCAGAGCAGCTGGGAGCTGGATATGTTCGGGAAAAACGCCGCCACCATCAATGCAGACCAGGCGCGTTATGAAGGCGCCCAGGCGCGCTGGCATGATGCGCGGGTGTCTGTGGCCGCCGAGGTTGCCGGGCAGTACTACACCCTGCGCAGCTGTGACAAGCTGCACTTGGTGGCCGAAGCAGATGCGCGCTCCCGGGCAGAGACAGCGCGGCTGAGTACGCTGGCCACTCAAGCCGGTTTTGAAGCGCCCGCCACCTCGGCCCTGGCCCGTGCCAGCGCGGCTGAAAGCAAGGCCAGAGCCACCCAGCAGCGCGGCCAGTGCGATCTGGACATCAAGGCGCTGGTGGCGTTGACAGCATTCAGTGAGCCGGTGCTGCGCCAAAAACTCGAAGTGGCGCTGACTCAAACCCCGGTCATTGAAGGCCCGCAAAACCGGTTTGACATTCCCGGCATTCCGGCAGACGTGCTGGCGCAGCGCCCGGATGTGTTCAACGCGGCACGCGAACTGGCGGCAACCAGCTTTGAAATCGGCAGCGCACGGGCCCAGCGCTACCCACGCCTGAGCCTGATGGGCAACATCATGACCAGCCAGTCAAGCGCAAGACGCGTGACCCAGCGTTTTGACACCTGGTCCATCGGCCCGCTGGCGCTGACCGTGCCGCTGTTTGACGGCGGAGCCAGCCAGGCCAATCTGAACGCGGCAAAAGCCCGCTACCTGGACGCAGAGGGCAAGTACCGCAGCATTTGCCGGCAAGCCGTGCGGGAAGTCGAGGAAGCGCTGGTCAAACTGCAAAGCACCGCTGACCGCTCAGGCGACGCCGCCCAGGCCGCAGACGGCTACCAGGCCTCTTTTGCAGGCACGCAGGCGCGCTACAAAGCCGGTCTGGCCAGCCTGGTGGAGCTTGAAGACTCGCGCCGCACCTTGCTGGCAGCCCAAAGCGCTCTGGTGAACCTGGAACTCGAACGCCGAAACGCCTGGATTGCGCTTTACCGCGCTCTGGGCGGCGGCTGGACCCTGGATGCGCCGCAAGCCTTGCCGATGGCGCTGGACACTACAGGTTCGACAGGCCAGGCCTCGCGCTAGCACCCGCCTTGTTTCAGCCAGCATTTTTGACACGGTTGTGTCCTTTCAACCAGCATGCCCTCCTTCGAGAAACCCTTCATGAACGCGATTAAAAACAAGCCATTCGCTATTATTTTCATAGCTGTTGGCGCAATGATTGCGTGCGCCAGCGTGGTTTTTTCTTCAAAATCAAGCGCGGCAGACGACAAAAAGCCCGCCAGCCCCAAGGCCGCACTGACCGTCACCACCGTGCAGCCGGTGCAGGCTGTGCTGCCGCTCAAACTGGCTGCCAATGGCAGCGTGTTCGCCTGGCAGGAAGCCGTCATTGGCAGCGAAGCCAACGGCCTGCGGCTGATCGATGTCAGGGTCAATGTCGGTGACCGGGTGGCCAAAGGCCAGGTGCTGGCCAGCTTTGCGCCCGAGCAAATCAATGCCGAAGTAGCGCAGGCACGCGCCAGTTTTGCCGAGGCCCAGGCCAACGCGCTGGACGCTGCAGGCAATGCCGAAAAAGCCCGCACCCTGCAAGCCAGCGGCGCTTTGAGCGAGCAGCAAATCAGCCAGTACACCACGGCTGACAAAACCGCCCAGGCCCGGCTGGAATCTGCCAAAGCCTTGCTGGCCGTGCAACAGGTGCGCTTGAGGCAAACCGGAGTCGTCGCACCTGACAGCGGCGTGATTTCAAGCCGCAGCGCTACGGTAGGGGCCGTAGTAGGCAGTGGCACGGAGCTGTTCAAAATGATACGTGGCGGGCGGCTGGAGTGGCGCGCAGAAGTCACCAGCGCCGAGCTGGCAGGCCTCAAACCGGGCACAGCGGCCAGGGTGACGGCCGCCAGTGGCGCAGTGGTGACAGGCAAGGTGCGCATGATTGCCCCGACGGTGGACAGCGTGACCCGTAATGCGCTGGTGTATGTCGATTTGCCAGCGAACGCCAACATTCTGGCGGGCATGTATGCGCGGGGCGAGTTTGAACTGGGTGCCAGCCAGGTCTTGAGCCTGCCGCAACAGGCGCTGGTACTGCGCGATGGCTTTACCTATGCCCTGCGGGTCGATGGCAACAATAAGGTCAGCCAGGTCAAGCTGCAAACTGGCCGCCGTGCAGGCGACGCGGTTGAAATCATTCAGGGGGCCAAGGCAGGCGAGCAGTTTGTGGCCAGCGGCGCAGCCTTTTTGGCGGATGGTGACACGGTCAAGGTGGTGACGGGGGCTGCGAAAACTGAAAAATGATCAGGAAATGCACGTTTACCGTGATGACCAAGTACAAGAAATCAGGAAACCTTCACCGCAGAGGCGCAGAGTACGCAGAGACCCGCAGAGTCAAGAAAATCAATTTATTTTTCTTCTCTGCGCAACTCTGCGTTCTCTGCGCCTCTGCGTTGAATGACTTCTCTGTCCTGCGGCTTCGCAATCAATTTTTCATGCCAAATCCGCTTCCAGCCCAATGAAAATATGCGCTAACAGCTATTAAAACCATAGCAAACAGAAATCCACATCCATGAACGTCTCCACCTGGTGCATCAAAAACCCGATTGCCGCCATCATGTTTTTTGTCATGCTCTGCTTTGCAGGCGTGCTCGGCTATCAAAACGTGAAGGTGCAAAACTTTCCTGACCTGGATGTGCCCAACATCATCATCACGGTCAGCAAGCCGGGATACCTTCAACGCAGAGGCGCAGAGAACGCAGAGTTACGCAGAGAAGACAAATAATTTATTCTTTTTAACTCTGTGGCCCTCTGCGTTCTCTGCGCCTCTGCGTTGAATGACTTTTCCACCCTTGAACTTTGCAATCGCTCATTTCATATCAAATCTGCTCTCAGCCCAATAAATACATGCGCTAGCAGCTATTGAATTTGTAGCAAACAGAAATCCACATCCATGAACGTCTCCTCTTGGTGCATCAAAAACCCGATTGCCGCCATCATGTTTTTTGTCATGCTCTGCTTTGCAGGCGTGCTTGGCTATCAAAACATGAAAGTGCAAAACTTCCCTGACCTGGATGTGCCCAACATCATCATCACGGCCAGCCTGCCCGGTGGCTCGCCCGCGCAGCTGGAGACCGAGGTGGCGCGCAAGATTGAAAACGCCATTGCCTCGCTGCAGGGCCTGAAAAACATCTACACCAAGGTGCAGGACGGCGTGGTCACCATCACGGCGGAGTTTCGCATTGAAAAGCCAACCCAGGAGGCGCTCGACGAAACCCGCTCGGCCGTGCAGCAGGTGCGCGCCGACATGCCCACGGACCTGCGCGACCCGGTGGTCAGCAAGGTCAACATCTCGGGTGCGCCGGTGCTGGCTTACACCATCAAAAGCAGCACGCTCGACGATGAGGCGCTGAGCTGGTTTGTGGACGACACATTAACCCGCAGCCTGCTGGCCGTGCGCGGCGTGGGCTCGGTCAACCGCGTGGGCGGCGTCACGCGCGAGGTGCGGATTGCCCTGAACAGCGCCAAAATGCAGTCGCTGGGCATCAGTGCAGCGACTGTGTCGCAGCAGTTGCGGCAGGTGCAAATGGAAACCGCAGGCGGGCGAGCGGAGCTGGGCAGCAGCGAGCAGCCGGTGCGTACGCTGGCCACCGTCAAATCCGCTGCAGAACTCGCTGCGCTGGAATTGAATCTGGTCGATGCCAAGGGCGAGAGCCGCAAAATCCGCCTCGGGCAGATTGCCGACGTGCAGGACACCACCGCCGAGCAGCGCTCTGCTGCACTGCTCAACGGCGTGCCGGTGGTGGGGTTTGAAATTTCCCGCGCCAAGGGCTCTAGCGAGGTTGAAGTCGGGCGTGGCGTGCGGGCGGCGCTGGCGCAGCTCAAGGTCACCCACCCCGACATGGCGCTCAACGAAGTGCTGGACTTTGTCACCCCGGTGGAAGAAGAATACCGCGCATCACTGAGCCTGCTGGCTGAAGGCGCGCTGCTGGCAGTGCTGGTGGTGTGGCTGTTTTTGCGTGACTGGCGCGCCACCTTCATCACGGCGGTGGCGCTGCCGCTGTCGGTGATTCCGGCCTTTATCGGCATGAACTACCTGGGGTTTTCAATCAACGTGGTATCGCTGCTGGCGCTGAGCCTGGTCATCGGCATTCTGGTCGATGACGCGATTGTGGAGGTTGAAAACATTGTGCGGCACCTGCGCATGGGTAAAACGCCGTACCAGGCGGCGATGGAGGCGGCTGACGAGATTGGCCTGGCGGTGGTGGCCACCACCTTCACGCTGATTGCGGTGTTTTTACCCACAGCTTTCATGAGCGGCATTGTGGGCAAGTTCTTCAAGCAGTTTGGCTGGACGGCGGCGTTGGCGGTGTTTGCCTCACTGGTGGTGGCGCGCATGCTCACGCCCATGATGTCGGCCTACCTGCTCAAACCGATTGTTGACTACACAGAAAAAGACAGTGCCGTGATGCGCTGGTACTTAGCGGCCAGTCGCTGGTGCCTGGAGCACCGCTGGTGGACGGGTCTCGCAGCCATTGTGTTTTTTATCGGCTCGCTGGCGCTGATTCCGCTGCTGCCCACGGCCTTTATCCCGCCTGATGACAACAGCCAGACCCAGGTCTATCTGGAACTCGCCCCCGGCACCAAACTGCAAGACACCCAGGCTTCTGCCGAGTCAGCCCGCCAGATGCTGATGAAAGTCGCGCATGTCAAATCGGTCTATACCACCATCGGCGGCGGGGCGGCGGGGAGTGACCCGTTTGCACCCGGCGGCGCAGCTGAAACGCGCAAAGCCACGCTGACAATTTTGTTGTCCGAACGCGGCAAGCGGCCACGCAAGCAGGTGATTGAAAACAACATCCGGCAGGCCCTGCAGGAACTGCCCGGTGTGCGCAGCAAGGTCGGTCTGGGTGGCTCGGGTGAAGGCCTGGTGCTGGCGCTGACCAGCGAGAACCCGGCATCGCTGGCAGCAGCGGCAGCAGCGCTTGAAAAAGACCTGCGCACCATTCCCGGCCTGGGCTCGATTGCGTCAAGTGCCTCGCTGGTGCAGTCTGAGCTGCTGGTGCGGCCCGACTTTGCGCGCATGGCTGACCAGGGCGTGACCAGCGCCGCCATTGGTGAAACGCTGCGCATCGCCACCGTGGGTGACTATGACGCCAGCCTGCCCAAGCTGAACCTGGCGTCGCGTCAGGTGCCAATTGTGGTGCGCCTGGCCGATGATGCCAAAGCCGACATTGCCAGCCTGGAACGGTTGCTGGTGCCCGGTAGCCGGGGCCCGGTCATGCTGGGGCAGGTCGCCACGCTGTCGCTGTCGGGCGGCCCGGCCATCATTGACCGCTTTAACCGCTCGCGCAATGTCAAGTTTGAAGTCGAGTTGTCGGGTTTGCCATTGGGCGACGTCACCGCGATGGTCGAAAAGCTGCCTGCCATTGTCAATTTGCCGCCAGATGTCAAGCAGGTCACGCTGGGTGATGCGGAGTTGTTTGGCGAGCTGTTTGCCAGTTTTGGCTTGGCCATGCTGACAGCGGTGCTGTGCATCTACATCGTGCTGGTGCTGCTGTTCAAAGACTTTTTGCATCCCATCACGATTTTGGTCGCACTGCCTTTGTCGCTGGGGGGTGCGTTTGTCGCTCTGCTGCTGGCGGACAAAAGCTTTTCCATGCCGTCGCTGATTGGCCTGATCATGCTGATGGGCATCGCGACAAAAAATTCGATTTTGCTGGTGGAGTACGCCATCGTGGCGCGGCGAGGCAATGACGGTGCGGACGGCCTGCCGATTGCCGCGCCGATGTCCAGACTGGACGCGCTGCTGGATGCCTGCCACAAGCGCGCCCGCCCGATTGTCATGACCACGATCGCCATGGGCGCAGGCATGATGCCGATTGCCTTCAGCTGGGGTGCGGCAGATGGCAGCTTTCGCAGTCCGATGGGCGTGGCGGTGATTGGCGGGCTGATGACCTCCACAGTTTTGAGCTTGCTGGTGGTGCCTTCGGTGTACACCTTTATGGATGATATTGAGCAGCGGCTGGCCCGGCTTTTCAGGCGCAAGCCCAAGGCGCTTGGCCCCGATGCCCTCAAGCTCAAACCTGTGGATACGCCTGCATGAGCCTGCGTGAGTCTGCGTGGCGTGGCCCACGTCACAGCAAGCCGAACGCAAGCTGCGGGCTTTATACTCAAAAGCTGATTTAAAACTGTGATGAACATGCAAAAACGCGTACTCCTGACGGGCGCAACCGGCCTGATTGGGGGCGAGCTGATGCTGACTCTAGCCGCCAGGGGGATTTACAGCACGGCGGTGGTGCGCGCCCCGGACCAGGACAAAGCCACCACCCGGCTGCTTGAGCGGCTTCAAAAAAGTGCATTGTGGAAACCTGAATTTGCAGAGTTTGTGTCAAGCGTGCCGGGCGACATTGAAGCGCCTGATTTCGGTTTGAAGGCCAGCGTGTTGCAGGCAGCCGATGTGGTGCTGCATTCAGCAGCCAGCACCTCGTTCAAGCCCGACGCCGGGGTGTACGCCATCAACCTCAAAGCCGCGACGAACTTTGGCGGCATCCTGAAGAACCTCCAGCCATCACAGCGCGGCTTTTTTGTCGGCACGGCAGCCGTGACGATGGAGCCGCGCGGCGTGATCCTGGAGAACATGCCTTTTGCAGGCTATGCCAACGACTACATCCGCTCCAAACGCGATGCCGAAACCTTGCTGAGAACCGCTGGCGCGCCTTTTGTCAGCCTGCGCCCCGGCATTGTGCTGTCGCGCGGCATTGACGACGCCAAGCTGGCCAGAAACATGCTGTGGGCGATTCCCGTGATGGCCGAGCTGGGCGAGGTGCCGCTCGACCCGCTGGCCCGGCTGGACTTTGCGCCGGTTGACTTTGTGGCGCGTGTATTTGCCGACATGCTCTTGAGAAATGACTTCGCGCATGACTGCTACCACGTCTCGACAGGTGAAGCGTCCATGACGTTTCAGGCACTGGCCGACGAATTGGCGCGGAGCCTGCCGGGCATTAAAAAACTGGTGATGCGCGGACGCGACTTTACGCCGACGCCCCAATTTGCACGCCAGCGCTGGATGTTTGCCGCCTTGCAGCCGTATTTGCCTTTTTTAACTGCAGATGCGGTGTTCAGCACGGCACGCCTGCGCGCTGAAATTGAAACCCTGGCGGATGCACCGGCTCCGGGCAGTTACCTGGGTGATTTGCTGGGCACGTTCAGTCTGTCGGATGCGCTCAAGCAGATGTACACACCTTGAGGGCTTCGGTTTGTCAGTCTGTTGCCTTGTTAAGAACTGTTAAGCTTGTTGGCCTGATAGTACGCCGTGATGGCGTGGTGGTTGGGCTGGTTTTAACAGGTATGTTTTGATAGTTTTGCCCTGATGAATTCTGATTTGATCACCCTTTTTGCCGAAACCTTCGGCATCGCTGAAGACAAGCTGCAGCCCGGTGCCACGCTGGAAAGCCTGGGCCTGGACTCGCTGGCCGTGATTGAGTTTCTCTTTCAGATAGAAGACAAGTTCCATATCCAGATTCCCGATCAGGCCAACCCACCCCGCACCCTCGATGAGATGGTGCAGCTGATTGATCCTTTGATGCCGCGACCAGGCAACGTCTCAGCCAGCCCTGCTGCCTGAGGCAGGCCCGCCGAGCCAGACCACTGCCATGCGCCGCGTTGCCATTACAGGTCTGGGTGTCGTGTCTCCCTTGGGCATCGGGTGCGAGACATTTTTTGCAGCGCTGCTGGCTGCCAGGTCGGGGCTTCGCGCCCTGGACATCGCTTTTGCGCAGGGCGTTGAAAGCGTCGTCGCGGGCAGTATTGATTTTGACCCTGATGCGTATTTTTCACGCGCCAAATTACTCACCATGGACCGTGTCAGCCAACTCGCGCTGGTCGCCGCCCGCGAAGCCATTGCGCAAGCCGGTCTGGGCGATATGGCCAGCCGTGAAGGCTTGCCAGCGGAGCGGTTTGGGGTTTGTGTCGGTACCGGTAGTGGCGGTAGCGGCTCCACTGAAGCGGCGTACACAGCCCTGCTGGAGCAAAAAGTCGCACGCTTGCGGCCCCTGACGGTGGTGCTGACCATGAACAACGCGATTGCCGCCCAGTTATCCATGGAGTTTGGTTTGAAAGGCCTGAGCAGCACCATCTCGAACGCCTGCGCATCGTCGGCCAACGCCATCGGTGACGCCTTTCGCCAGATTCGCCACGGCTACGCGGATGCCATGCTGGTGGGCGGCTCTGAAGCGCTGCTCAACCGCGGCAGCATCAAGGCATGGCAGGCCATGCACACGCTGGCCAAACCCCACGCAGACGGAGCGCACACGTCTTGCAGGCCATTTTCCAAAGACCGCACCGGGCTGGTGCTGTCTGAAGGCGCGGCCATGCTGGTGCTGGAAGACTGGGAGACTGCCCGGCGACGTGGTGCCAATATCCTGGCTGAGCTGGCCGGGTACGCATCCACCACAGACGCCCACCACCTGACGCAGCCGGAAGCGTCTGGCCAGGCCAGCGCCATGACGCTTGGCCTGCGCGACGCCGGTCTGAATGCGGATGACATCGGCTATCTCAATGCCCATGGCACTGCAACCGATGTGGGTGATGTGGTCGAGACCCACGCCATCCGGCTGGCATTTCAAAGTGTCGCAGACACCTTGCCCATCAGCTCAACCAAATCGGTTCACGGCCACACCATGGGTGCGGCAGGCGCTATTGAATTTATAGCGAGTGTGATGGCCTTGCGCACCGGGCAATTGCCCCCAACGGCATTTCTGGAAACGCCGGACACCCGCTGCGATCTGGACTACATCCCGCTGCAAGCCCGTGAGCGCCAGGGCCTGCGCGCCGTGATGTCAAACTCGTTTGCGTTTGGTGGCTCGAACGCGGTGCTGATTGCCAAGGCCGTCTGATTCAGCCGTTGCTGCGTATCTTTTTAACCAGCGCTGTCGTCGAATAGCCCTTAACGAACGGGATGGCCAGCGCTTTGCCGCCATAGCTTTCAACCACAGCCGTCTCAGGCAGCGTGCGCATGTCGTAATCGCCGCCCTTGACCAAAATATCGGGCCTGAGCGCACGGATCAATTCAATCGGGGTGTCTTCATCAAACCAGGTCACCAGGCTGCTTGAAACCAGCGCCGCCATCATGACGGCCCGGTCCTGATGGTTGTTCAAGGGCCGTTCGGGGCCTTTGCCCAGACGCCGGGCAGACGCATCGGTGTTGAGCGCCACCACCAGACTGCCGCCCAGTGCGCGTGCCTGCGCCAGATAAACCGCATGGCCGCGGTGCAGCACGTCGAAAACACCGTTGGTGAACACCACCGGTTTTGGCAATGCTGCCACGCGCTCCATGGCATCCGCTCGGGCGACTATTTTTTTAAGGAACGAAGGATTGCTCACACCGTTTGTGGTTTGGCGTCCTGCGCCAGGGTGCCAGCAATTTCACGGCTCAGCTCCTTGCGGTAGCGGTTGAGCTCCTGCACGGTTTTAAAACTCTGGTTCATGAGCAGGCTCATGTTGTGCAAAATGCGGCCCACCACTTTGCCTTCCCAGACTGCATCGAACTTGATCTGGGTGTCCAGCCAGTGCTCCAGCCACTCGGGGTTGGGCAGGCGCGACTGGATGGTGTCGCGCGGGAACAGTGCCTTGTTGACATGCAGGTTCGTCGGATGCAGCGCCTGAGACGTGCGGCGGGCACTGGCCATCAGGACACCGACTTTGGTAAACGCTGCCCGTGCATCGTTGCCAAAGTTGTTGATGGCGCGCTTCATGTAGCGCAGGTAAGCGCCGCCGTGCCGTGCCTCGTCCTGGCTGAGCTGGGTATAAATCTGCTTGATAACGGGCTCGGTATGCCATTCGCTGGCACGCCGGTACCAATGGTTCAGGCGGATTTCACCGCAAAAATGCATCATTAGGGTTTCAAGCGGGGGCGCAGGCTCGAACTCAAAACGCACTTCATGCAGTTCCTTTTCGGTCGGTGCGAGTTCAGGCCGGAAGCGTTTGAGATATTCCATCAGCACCAGCGAGTGCTTTTGCTCTTCAAAAAACCAGATCGACATGAAAGCTGAAAAATCGCTGTCGTCCTTGTTGTCACGCAAAAACATTTCTGTGGCTGGCAACGCCGCCCATTCAGTGATCGCGTTCATCTTGATGGTTTGGGCCTGCTCGTCGGACAATCTGGACGCATCAAAACTGGCCCAGGGAATGTCTTTGTCCATGTTCCAGCGGACGGCTTCGAGTTGTTTGAACAGTTC
>JBBRMH010000005.1:0-49873 GCA_038230935.1 Burkholderiales bacterium
CACGTACTCCAGCTCGCTGCCCACCGGCACGCCACGCGCCAGCCGGGTGACCTGAACGCCACGGCTTTTCAAAGCCTGGCCAATCACATGCGCTGTGGCCTCGCCTTCAGCCGTGAAGTTGGTGGCCAGAATAACTTCCTGCACAGGACGGTCTGGCGCAGGCAAAGGCGCGCCATCAGCATCTTTGGGCACCACGCGGTCAAACAGTTTTTGCAGGCCAATGTCGTTCGGGCCAATGCCGTCGAGCGGGCTGAGCTTGCCCATCAGCACAAAATACAGCCCTTTGTAGGCCAGCGTGCGCTCCAGCGCTGCCTGGTCAGCCGGGGTCTCCACCACGCACAATTTACTGCGGTCGCGTTGCGGACTGGAACAGGTGCTGCACACTTCAAGCTCGGTCAGCGTATTGCACAGTGCGCAGTGCCGGATGCTGCTCACCGCATGCTCCAGCGCCCGGGCAATTTGCAAAGCGGCAGGTTTGTCATGCTGCAACAGATAAAACGCCATGCGCGCAGCCGACTTGGCACCCACGCCAGGCAACTTGCGCAGCGCCTGGGTCAGGCCTTCGAGGGCGTTAGACATAAAGCCCCCACGTTCGCTCACTGCGTGTAGCTTTCTGCACCTTGCAGGCCGCCGCTCGCCACAGGTTTGGCTTCTGTCGCCTGTCCAAACCTGCCCAGGCAGGTTCGGAGCCACAGGCTCCAGCCCCAAGGGGACGCTGCGCCTGCGGTCTGGCAAAGCCAGTCCTGCGGCCCCTGCTTGTCAATGCCAGAGTCAAGATTAAAAGGGGAATTTCATGCCACCCGGCAACGCAGGCATACCTGCGGTGAGTTTGCCCATTTTTTCATTGCTCAGCTCTTCGGCCTTGCGCACAGCGGCGTTAAATGCTGCTGCCACCAGGTCTTCAAGCATGTCTTTGTCATCGGTCAGCAGGCTGGGGTCAATCTCGACGCGTTTGACATCGTGCTTGCACGTCATGGTGACCTTGACCAGACCAGAACCCGACTCTGCCGTGACTTCAATGAAGGCCAGCTCGTCCTGCGCCTTTTTCATGTTGTCCTGCATGTTTTGCGCCTGCTTCATGAGGCCGGCGAGTTGTCCTTTGTTGAACATGGTGAATTCCTTTAACTTTGTTGACTTTGAAAATGAAGATATCAAGACCTGAACTGGCAGCCATCATATCGGCTTGCTGGTGTCCGGAACCTTGTCAGGCACGATGATTTTGATGCTGCCAGGCACGACTTTGCCACCCCAGTTGCGCGCCATGTCCTGCACGAAAGGATCGGTGTGAATCAACGCTTCTGCCTGCTGCTGCCTCTGGGCTTGCGCTGCAGCGTTGCGGCGGGCAGGTGTGTCAGTCACCGGGCCGATATCCACCACCAGCCGGATGGGCGGCTCAATCTGGAGCAGAGTTTGCAGCGCAAGTTGTAGTTTTTCACAGGCGGCGGGCTGATTCAAGGACTGGCGCTCCACACGCAGGGCCCATATGCTGGCACCTTCAAGCAGCTGCTGCGATTGCAGCTCGGACTGCAGTGCCAGTTCACGCACCAGCGCGCCGATGGCTTCAGCGGCGACCAGCTGCCCCACGACATTGCTCCAGGCATCGCCCAAAGCGCCTCGGGTTGTGTCCTCATTGGATTCAGGCACGGCATGCGCTGCCTGGGCGCTGTCAGCGGCTGCAGCTGGTGCGGCAGATGCTTCAGTCACTGCGGGGGGTAATGCAGACGGTAGTGCAGACGTGTTTATGGACGCTACCAAATAAATAGCGGATAAAGCAGGTAAATCGGGGGGCTTCAGGCTTTTTTGTTCTTTAACAGGGGTCTCTTGAGCGGCTGCAGCAGCCAGTGCCCCAAGCGCTGACGTGGGCAACAAAGCGACAACTGCAGCCGCTGGCCGCCCCGTGACCGCTGACTCAGGCAGCAGCTTTTTTACAGGCTCGGCGGCGCTCCTCACAGGGGCTGCAGGTGTGACAGGCGAAGCCGCGCCCGGGGGTTTGAAGGCCAGCAGCCGCAGCAGCACCATCGTGAGCGCGGCGTATTCGTCCGGGGCTAGACCCAGCTCGCCGCGCCCGTGCAGGCAAAGGCTGTAGAGCAGCTGGGTTTCGTCGGGTGGCAGTGTTTGTGCCAGCCGGGCGGTTTCTGTCGCCTCTGGGTCTGCATCTTCGTCGTCGATGCTGTTTGTACCGTCCGTGCCCGTGCCCAGCGCTTTGGCCATCATGGCAGGCACCGCTTGCAACACCGCCATGCGCTGCAGCACCGTGGTCATGTCTTCGAGCGCTGAGGCGGCACTCAGGCCGTGCAGACGCAGAGCTTCCGAGGTTTCCACCACGGTTTTTCCATCGCCCCGCGCCAGCGCATCGAGCAGGCGAAACACATAACTGCGGTCCACACTGCCCAGCATCAGGCGCACGCTGACTTCCTGCAGCGCGCCAGAGCCAAAGGCAATGGCCTGGTCGGTCAATGACAGCGCATCGCGCATTGAGCCGCGCGCGGCGCGCGCCAGCAAGCGCAGGGCTTGTGTTTCTGAGGGCACGTTTTCAATCTGCAGCACATGGCCCAGGTGCTCCAGAATCGTCTCAGGTGCCATGGGCCGCAGGTTGAACTGCAGGCAGCGCGACAGCACGGTGGCGGGCACTTTTTGCGGGTCTGTCGTGGCCAGAACAAACTTCAGGTAATCGGGCGGCTCCTCCAGCGTCTTGAGCATGGCGTTGAAGGCCGTGTTCGTCAGCATGTGAACCTCGTCAATCATGAAAACCTTGAAGCGGCCCAATACGGGTTTGTACACCGCTTGCTCCAGCAGCTGCGCGATCTCGTCCACGCCCCGGTTCGAGGCTGCATCCAGCTCGGTGTAATCGATGAAACGGCCACTGTCGATGTCAACACAGGCTTGGCAGACACCGCACGGGGTGGCAGTGATACCGCCCTGCCCGTCGGTGCCCAGGCAGTTCAGCGACTTGGCCAGAATACGCGAAATGGTGGTCTTGCCGACACCGCGCGTACCTGTAAAGAGGTACGCATGATGCAAACGCTGGGTTGTCAGCGCATGGTCAAGCGCCTGCACTACATGGGACTGCCCCACCATTTCAGAGAAATTTTTGGGTCGGTATTTGCGGGCCAGGACTAGGTAAGACATCTGTCCATTCTAAAGTCCATGACCATGCATTGGAACGCGGGGTTTGGGGTAGGCGCTGTCCCTTGTGGCAGACAGCCTTGAAAATATCAGTCTGTAAAAGATGGGTAACAACTATCGAGAAATTTCTGTATGGCTGGTTTTTTCTGCATCGCTTGGTGCTGTGCGTGAACAGCGTAGCGGTGCTAAGCATGCAAGCGCATTTGCAAGGTCAATGACCAAAAAAACCTGATCTTGACTTACATGCTGATTTTGGATCAGCTGTCGGGAAATCGAGCATCAAAGGTGGCAATCAAGGGTGACAAACAACATATTCAAAATTTCCGCAAAATTGCCGGCATTCAGCTTGTCAAACACAAGAGCTGAACGAAAAGCATCTATGACTTTGACACGAGCCTTGAGCACTTTCCAATTGCAGGCTTGCACTGAAGCAAGTACAGCATTTTTAGAATTCATGACGAATGCGGCCCAGCTTTCGACATTGTTGGCGTTCAGACCAGCAGTCAAGCGGATTTCACGCTTGTCTCATCTTGCTTCACCCAAATGCAGTGTCTCAAATTCGGTAGCTGCCCAAATCATGATCGGCGCTCATATCAAAACAAAAGAAAATCGTACCTTGGCAGAGGGTTGTGTATGAAAAGGTGGCTTAAAACCGAAAGTAAAGAAACGGGCTCTCATAAAAATTTACCTGAAGCAGAGCATATATTGCTCCAATAATAACTGCAATTAAAATATAGCTCAATGAATCTTTACAGGAAAAATTTTCAGTCATCTTTGAAGACAGGCTGATTGTGTTTGGCATCAATAAAACAATCAGGAAGGATAATATAATTGTTATTAAAGTAATTTTCAATTCCGATATCCATGTTTGAATATCCGACATGTATCCTAGAGAAAATCCATTCAGGCCCAGCATTCCTTTATAAATGAGCAGAGCGGTATTGACATTGTCAGAACGAAACATAACAAAAGCAGCATTCACAGCCATGAAGGTCAGTATCCACGCCATGAAATTTTTCAGCAATTTATGACTTTGATGTTTTTTATTTTTCTTGCTCGGAAGCGGAAAAATCTTTCGCCATAAATGATTGGTCACTATATATAACCCGTGGATACCTCCGAAGATCACAAAAGTCCAATTCGAACCATGCCAAAAACCCAGGATTAAAAAAATCAATAGTGTTGGAATTACCAGGGAAAAAACTGTGTCAAAGACTGCTGGCATATTTTGACCAAACCGCATTAATCTCAATGTTATTGGCGTATATAAATAGTCACCCACATACCTGGTGAGAGAAATATGCCAACGTTGCCAAAAATCAATGATGCTGGTGGCACGATAAGGAGAATTAAAATTAAATGGCAACCAGATACCAAATAACAGCGCTGCACCAACAGCCATATCGGAATATCCAGAAAAGTCAAAATACAGCTGGAAAGAATAAGCTAGCGATGCAATCCAAGATGCTAGAAAATTGGGTTTTGAGCCTTGAGCCAGAGAACTGTAAAAACCAGATAGATAGCTGTTAAGAGTATCCGCTATGAGTACTTTCTTAGCCAAACCTATAGTAAATATTGCCAGTCCAATAATTATTTTATCTTTTTGTATTACAAAGTTTTCAGACATAGAAAACTGGGGCATCATTTGTTTATGATGAATTAACGGACCAGCTAAAAGATGTGGGAAAAAAGATACAAAAAGGGTGTATTGTATGAAATTGCGCTCTTTCACTTTACCTTGATAATTATCAATCAAGAAAGCAATTTGAGTAAAAGTAAAAAATGACATTGCAATGGGTAAGATGATATTGATTGAATCAAAAGGATCCAAGCCCATGAACTCACGCAAGTCATTAATATTATCAATAAAGAAGTTAATATATTTAAAATAACCCAGTGCTAAAATATTGACTATTATTGATATTGTCAGCAATGCTTGTCGATGTTTCAAATTCGGCTTCGATAGCAAGGTTCCGAACCAGTAGTTGATACAGATAGATATCAACAGGATTGGTAACGCAATAATGCTCCAGTAAGCATAAAAAAAGATTGATGCTATTGATAACCAGAGGACAGCGCCTGAATGACTTTTTTTAGCAATCGTAAAAAATCCAGCAAACACTATCGGCATAAAAACAAAAATGAATGCTGAAGAATTAAAAAACATAGCTAAATCCTGGATTCAGAAGTCATTATAAATAAGACGGAAATTTTAATGGCCAGGCACTTTGAGGAAAGTTATCCCGTAACCTTGACTGCTGCCATCATTCAGGGTGATTTAAATCATTACGGAAAGACCTGCCTGCGAGAACTCATACCGTCAGCATATTCATTATTGCCAATATTTACAGTTATTCACGTATCACTGTGCTTATTTTTAAAATTATGTCTCAAGGGGGTTATGCAGGGGAATTATCAACAGTAGACACCTAAGCTGGTCATATGCAGACCCTTCTGGATCCGGCAGCTAAAAGCCGATATACCTCACAAATATATAGTCGCGATTGCATTAACAATGCATGAATAAATCAAGATTTATTCAGATGGAAATCAAAAAAACTGCATTGGCAAATCTGGGGACTGATATTGCTTCAAATCAAGCCCCCAAACTTCAAGCTCATCCCTGTCAGTAGTTTTTAAAAATCCAAGTTTTTTGTAATGATCCTTGACTATCATATTTTTAGATGTTGGATGATAAAAACCGAGAAGCTTGATTACCCCTAACTTCTTTGCCTGCATTGCAATATCAGCTAAAATCGCTTCTTCAACCCGTCTTCCTAAAACGCGACAGCTCATCAGCCAGGTATCTATCTCCCAGACTGCTTCGTATTTTTTACAAATGATGACGCTGATCATGCCATTGTCACCGAGCACATCTTTCAAACGAATCTGACGAGTGAAATAATTAGTATCATTCTCGAATTTCTCAATATCTATTTCACCATAGCGCTTGGTAGTCAGATTAAATTGGTTGGATTTACTAATAAGTTGAGCTATTCGGGTCCGACCAGTAGAATCAAAATTTGAGAACGTTATCTGCATCCCCAACGACTTGAGATATGCATTCATATCAGAGGATTGCATGAGAATCTGTACTCTTTTAGCATTGCCTTGATAAAAAGAAGCACGCTTTTGATCTTCTTCTGAAAATGTAATTGCTTCAAAATAGCCTGCCGCTACCAGCGTTCTGGAAAACAAAGCGGGATCGTCAGGAAGCTCAGGCACGGCGACATCAGGCAACTCCTTGCGAACCTGCATTCGCTCAGCTGGGTTGTCATCCAAAAAAACCAGGCTCTCCAGGCCTAATGAAAGCGTCTCGGCAATGGCCTTAATGTTGGAAGCTTTATCAGACCAATTTGCTTGAAATACGGCTATATGACTTTCCCTGAGCAGCATATCGGGATGTGCCTTGAACGGAAGACGAGCAATAGCATCCTCATTCTTAGAAGAAACAGCTAGAACAATACCGCGATCACGTAATTGGAGTGCTGTACGCTGAACATCCAAATGAGCCTCGGATGTCGGATCTCCATTGCCAATGAGAATGCCGTCCAAGCCATCATCACCAATGATTCCACCCCAAACTGTATTATCTAAATCTAGTACCAGGCAACGACGCGTTTTGCCTAATCGTGCAGCCAGTATCCGGCAAACATAGTCCGCATATATGGGATTGAAACGTGGGGAAAACGGAAGCTTGCCAATGTTCCATAAAGTCGGATCGTACCAATTGACTAATCCGACATTAGAAGCCAGTCCAGCAACATCAAGAATAAAGGTATTGTCCGATGAAAGATTATCGATTTCATTGTTCAACCGCATAATAATCCACGATAAAGTGCCAGGTAAACGACCCTCATAACTACCTGAAACGGCTTCTGCAGGAAGAGCAAAATTCTGCAGAATGATTTGGGCGTGCGTTTTGGCGCGCAAAGACTCAATAATGGATTTAATATATAAAAAACAGTCCTGAACATTTGTATTTGCAGCAATCCGGTCGCCTGCAGAATCTCTGAGAGGAAGACCCCGATGGTCTATCGCAACCAGTATGAAAGAAAAAGAATGCTTGCTAAATGAAGATTGAGCAGAAAACGCTTCCTGGGCAACTTGATTGAATTCGGCTTGCTCAGCGGTCAAACAAATTCCAAATCGAAGCGCAGATCCGATTATTGCCGGTGTGATTAATTTGGTAGTCGCATTGCTAATAATACCGATATTAATCTGTGTTAAAGGGGTGAGATTATTTTTTGCAGCTTGCAAAACATGAAGACGTTTGGATAATCTGGTTAGTTGATTATCATCCAACGAAAAATTTGCTAATGCCTTAAGTTCAGCCCCGGTTTTTGCAATAGATACACTTTTCGAGAAATTCATGTCTGCCTGGGGTAACCAAAACAGATTTTCATAGATGCTATTTATCATATTTTTACTTTTTATGCAGATAAAACCAACTTTTGAATTTGATCGAAGTATTTTTTCGCCTAACTTTAGACCGCTACTATTTTTGATCGAACAAGTTTGTTGAGCAACATATCAACCATTCGATTCTGAATATTATTTTTTAATACAGAAACCAAATGAAGATAACCAGGAAAGCGTCTATGTGTATTAATCAAACAAAACGGTTAAACAGGTTATTTACTGAAACTAGACCGCAGCCTGTTTTTTTAAGATCAAATCGAGCATGGCGCCAACATCTTTAAAGCCAGATATCTCAGCTGCAGAAAAGCGGATACCGAGGGCTTTCTCAATCGAGAGCATAAGTCGGATATGTGCCAAACTGTCCCAACCCTCTATATCCTGAGCTGTAGTAAATTCCTTGATGACCAGTTCATCATCATCAAATACGCTACGAAAGACAGGGGTTAACTTTTCTAGAATAAGCTGGGTTGCATTGAGCATAATTTCCTCTGAATTTTTCAATCAAAAATCTGGCGTTAAGTATTTACTGATATTTATAACATGTACTTTATTATCTGCGCACTAAACTGTAAACAATTTTTATATTAATGATCACTGACATTTTTCTAAAAATGCTGCTAAATATTCGATCATGACCTCGGAACTTTGGTTATCAACATTTAATATACTGACAGTCTGGTCAGTTGCAAGACGGGGCAGGCGTGGCGTAAAGATAGTCAAGTGCGGTTGATTGTGAGTCATCCATTTACAATATACTTCAGCTGCTGCCTTGGCTACTGTGTACTCGCCCATGGCATCTGGTAACTCATCGATAGCTACGGTCGATGGATAGAAAAAATTTCTGGTTCCTGCAGTTATCAACGGCCGTACTAACTTGTTGAAAGCATCGATATAGAAATCGGAGAAGCTTTCAAATTTTTCATATGAAAAAACACCCTTGTGTCCACTGAAAATATAAGGTGTAGCAAAGAAATAAACATGCGTAGGGTTGAATTGCAAAAAAGCCACTAGCGTAGCGTCTATTGGATGGGAAACATCAAATCTTATTGCGCACGCCTTGCCACCTTGACTAATGATGTCATCAACTATTGCTTTTGCATCTTCTTCACCAGTGCTGTATGTCAAAAGCACATTAGCCTCTCCAGCAGCCAGCAGTTTGACTGTTACCTCGCCTAAACCGCGTGAACCTCCAATGACCAGAGCTCGCTGGAAGGGTACAGTCAATTGTCTGTCTTTCATACACACGTCGGTATATCTGGATTGCTTTACCGAACTGGGTGACAGAAATGCTTTTAGTGTAGATTCAAAGTTGGATGAATGACAAATAATTGTTGCCAGATTAAATCGGGTATCAAAATCCAATACCTGATAATCAAATCCAGCCGATTCTGATTGAAGTGATCGTTTTAAATCAATATCAGTAAAAATTGAATGCAAACCTGGAACATACATCCCTACAAGGCGAGTTAGTACAATGATCTCAGCTATCTGGGCCTGGCCAAAGATATCAAGCAGTCCCGAGCCATAAATATCATTGGTTTTAGTGACGTTGAGAAACAAGGCTAATGAGCCGGACTGAGAAGCTATAGACTCGACAGTCAGTTCGAGTGGATACTTGCGTACATCGTTGGGAACCACTTCTGGAAATTCAGAAGTTGAAATGAAGCTGGGTGAAGCTTGATTTTCCCTGAACCTGATTACGAGTCGTGCAACACAATTATCGAATTGCAGGATTTCAATTTTAGATTTACTAAAATCTACCCTGTCGATTAAAACTACAGTGTCAGTTTCCAATAATATTGGCTTGAGAAACGAACAATGAAGACCATCTATCAATGTACGTCTGTTTAAATGTTCAGCCAATATTGCCAAAGACCAGAGGAGCGCATTGACACCATGAACTACCTGCTGGCCATACATTCTTCGACGGGCAATGATAGGATCAATATGAATTGGATTGTGGTCCTGAGACAAACAGGCAAAAGACAATTGATCATACCGTGTAAAACGCTTGATTGTCACCATACTTTATTCCAATCCTGACTTGGAGGGTAAAGAGGATAATTGATCCGTTCAAAACAACCTAATCCGCCAGCTTACTTTCCACCATGACAATGAAGGAAAATCTGATATTAAATCAACTGTTTATTACAATTCACAAGCGCAATATAGTCTGTTGATTTCGCATAGACAAAATAGGCTATTTGCATATTGATAATATGAACTATATTAATGAATTTGTTCAGATTAAATATGATCACAATCAGTATTGCGATTTCAAATCTATGGTGAACAGGTGTTTACCGACCTCTGGATTATTTGAAGATATCCTCAGGTAAGCTGCAAAGTTTCAATCCTTGAAAGGAAAAACTGCTGGTTTTTCCAGGGAAAATTCGCACTTTGGTAAATCCACTGCCAGCTGATGGTAACGGCGTCTTGAGAGCATGCGCTATATCGTCACCGATGACGTCTATTGTGAATCGCCTGGTTGCTGTGCCAGGACCCGATCCCTCTACGACCATACTTTTTGATCCGACACTGGTCGCACGTGCATCCAAATAATCGAACTTTTCAATAGGCTTGTCAAAATTGATCTCAATGAAGTCACTGTCAGTGGTCGGCCCTGTTACGACATCCCCATTTTTCAGGTTGGAGGCATTCGCGGCTAGCCCGGTTAACATGACCTTGGCGGTAACAGGCGATGACTTGCAAGTCGATTGCGTCCAAGCTGAAGCGCGCATGAGCCACTCGGTATTGTTGCTCTTATAACGGGGGTCGTTATGAGAATCCGGTGGCTCGCGCATAACAAACTCTGACATTTCCCAAACCAGAATTTTGGGGGCTTTGCTCTGAAACGCATCACTGCGTAAATAGCTTTCCATACCGAACCAAAAACCTTTGTCACCAGTTACGGACGCGTTTGTAATATCGCGTTGCAATATGAAACGTAGCCCGTCCACAAACCCAGTCCAATCCATCGAATAGCTACTACCAACTACCGTGATCCCGTTTGGCGCGAGCTTCTCATCGACCTGCGGTTGAGTGCGGCTTACGCTGACCAACGGCAAGTACTCAGGCACCGTTGGCCCTGAATTTGGCGGTAAAACATCAACCAAATTACGTGCTTTGGACAACAGTTTCCGCTTGCCGATGTTGATTTTGTAGTCTACTTCTGGAATGGTATCGAGTGCTTTTTTAAGTGAAGTGTTCGCTACAATACCAGCCTTGATAGTTTCTGCAGCCAGCATGGCTCCCGTTGGATTCCAATGCGAGTCAAGCCGGAAAAACAGCGGTGTATCAGAGTTGCGTTTAGGGCTGTTCAGGAATGGCTGGTTGAGATCAATTGCCGTGACGCCAGCTGCTAGAAGAGACTTGTTTATACGTTCATAATTACTTGCCATGTAATCATTGAGCTTGATACTGTCAGGTAGTTGCTCAGCATAAACACGCATTTTCAGCGGCACTATCGTGACAACCAGGCTGACGCCATTTGCTGCAAGCACTTTATTGAGACGGCCGAAAAGCGCAATTGATTCTGTTGTTTTGGCTGCATCAGCAGGGCTCGACAGCTCGTTTCGGTAGAAGAGCCAATCATTCTTGCCAACTATCCCTGTTACTTCGGCACCATGTGCTGAAATTGCTCCAAGAGCGCAACACAGCACAGTACCATTAAGTAATTTAAATGTATTTTTAGTTTTCATATTTAAGCGGCCTTTTTGAGTAATACGGACTGAAAAATATTCAATGCCACAAAAACAAATTCTTCACTTTACGGTACTCGTTAAAGTCTGTAGGCCATCAACTATAAATTTCATGCATACCACATTAAAAAGTGATAGATTAAATTGGAAATATCTTCATGTTCATAAAAAATCAGCAGAATTTTTCATTTCAATAATTCAGTTATTCGTGAAAGCCATGCATTGTTGTCGCTGACATAACGTGCATCACGAAATTTATAATTAGGAGGTGACCGCATTTCACGCTCAGGTATTTCCCAGATGATCATTTTTGGTTTCTTGGTTTTAAATGCTTCATCCTTGAGGTATGCCTCCATACCGACCCATGGTCCTTGGTCTACAGGAATGGAGATATCAAGCAAATCTCTTTGCAATGTAAACCGAAGTCCGTCTGGATATCCGGTATTTTTATTGGTATAACTACTCCCGATGACAGTAATACCCACATTGTCACCAGCACTTAGCAGACCAGCTTGCGATTCTTTCACCCTGACTGCTTTGAACTGGAGGGTTTGCTCTGGCGCAAAACTTGGTGCATCAGCAGGCATCAGCTTGACAAGGTCCCGGGCACGCTGATTGACCTTTTGCTTGGTCCAGCTCAGTGTATATTTTTCTTCCGGGGTCGCCGCCAGTGCTGCCTTCAGTGCGGGGACACGATCAATTTCTGATTTCACTGTTTCTGCTGCAAGCAGTGCGCCGCTTGGTGCCCAGTGGGTATCCAGGCGCAAGAAAAATGGGGTGTCGCCATTTCTCTGCGGACTGGTTAAGAAGGGCTGGTTCAGGTTCACCACATTGACCCCACCCGAACGCAGTGTTTTGGCTACATTTTCATACTTGTCAGCTGTATAGGAATCCAGTTTTTTACTGTCGGGCAGTTGGTCTGAATAAATACGTATTTTGGACGGAACAATGACCAGTGCCAGCGCAATACCGCTGCGTTCAAATAGTTTATTTACTTTTTGCAATAACTGCAGCGTCGCTTCTGTGTCCTGAGCATCATCTGGATTAGCGAACTCATAAGGCGTAAAGAGCCAGTCGTTTTTACCAACGACGGGTGAATAACTTTGCGCATTAACTGCTGACACTCCTGCCAAGCTGCCAAACAAGACAGCTCCAAGCAGTTTATTAACAGTACGTTTTTTCATATTTATCCTCATTAGTATTAAAGACAGTAGTGGTTGTGGATCAGTCTCATGGAAACGTACCGCTTTTTTATTTACCTGTATAACGCTCAATTTTATTTTGTATTGCGCGCGCAGTCAGTTTGCCATTTTTCCCAGGTAACAAGAAAATGCTGTAAGTACCGCCTTGGGTCATTGCAAGTGAAACGTTGACAAGAGGTACCTTATCACCAATTTTTACTGCTATCAAGTCAATTGAGATCGGGTTAACCTGAATAGACAAGGATTTGCCATACGCTACTCCAGCAAACGCTTTTGTATTACCGTCAGCAGTCAGTACATCAAGAACGCCTGCTTTTTCGTCGAGGTTGTAGGTAGCCAGCAATGCCTTGAGCTTATTCGAATTGGCTTTATCTTCAAACACAACAGGCGTGCTGTCGGCGCGTAGCGTGGTGAACGCCAATGTGATGGCTTTGCCTCGTATAACGTCAAAAGTGGTGGACAGGTAAGCGGTTGACTTGCCTGTCGCGTTTAAAGCAATGGTATGTTTCCCAGCAGCAAGTACCAGGTACTCACTGGCCTCGCCCATTGCCAATTTCTGAGCACGAACACGCCCGTCAATCAGTACATCCACCACCCCTTCAGTACCAGCAAGGAAAACCCTCACATAAGCCGAATCAACAGGAGGCTCTGGATCATAAAGTAGACCAGCGGGCTGCGCCATCACGAAAGAACTTAAAACGACCAGCATTAAACCAAAACCAAGCTTGATAAATAGCGTGTGAAATCTGAGTGACATGTCAATCCTGAATTTTACAAATAAACCGGAAAAAAGTAGGCTAGTTTGTCGCTGCTGCTGTAACGCGATCAAAGTACACACTCCACTGGTATTGCCCCGGTGACAAACCATCGAGTATGACCGATGCACGCCATGCATCTACTGTTGCAATTTTTGGCAATTTATCGGAAGAAGAGCGCGCCACAAGGCGAAGACTACCACCAGATTCTGGCAAATTAACCAATACATTGACAGCATGCTGCAAAGGCTGCCCAGCTTTGACTGTCACTGTCAATAAGAATGCGGTATTACCCCCTTCCAGTCTGGCAGTGACCCTTTCGCGTTCGCGCCACCAGTCTGCAATCCGCCCGGATGTTGTAAGCCACATACGATCCTTACGATCTTTCAAATGCTTGAAAATCTCCGCAGACTGCTCGTGTGTGAGCAAAGTCTGATTGGGAACCCGGACAACTGACAGACCACCCATTTGGTCCGACAACTCAAGCTCACCAAGGAAACTCTTCAGGCCAACCTCTTGATCACCCTCCTCCATGGCGTCCTCTGGCCCACTTTGAGTTCTCGGAAGAACAACAAGGCTCTTGACACGCTTGTCGTTACCAGGCACCTCCGGAACGATGAAAGGCAAACGTGTATCAGTGGAGTCCATAAAAGCTATGTAGTGCCCAAAAGCTTGCTCAGCCAAAAGTTTCTCAGTGGTTTTGTCATATGACTCCGTAGGCGCATGAAAACCAGCATCTTCGGCAACTTCTATACCGGCGCTTTTTATACCTTTGACCATAGCGTCGAGTCTTCCACTCTGGACTGAGCTAGATTGACCTTTAAAACCGGCAAAACGATCCCCGAGGTAATCTATTTCATGTCCGCGGGCCTTGATTTTTTTTAAGTTTTCAGCAGATTTTGCAGCGTTATCGCTAAGGATATAGTATGTCGCTCGCCCACCTGCATTTTCAAGTTCTTGTGCGAACTTCACATCTGTGTCCAAAATTATTTCTGCTGAATCAACTGCCATGACAAATGCACTTTTATAGGGATAAGGCCAGGCTGAAAGATAAGCATCAGGCTGATGCAGCAGCCACATTAAACTGTTGTGGGCAATCGCTTCCAGAAGCTTGGGATCTCCCGTTAACCACAACCGCTCGGGGTATCCCAGAACAACGGATCGGGACAACTGTCCAGACGACTGAACACGCTCGTCAAAAACGATGGTGGAAGTTGGTTTTCCCAGGACAAAAGCACGTGACCAATCCATGATTTGCGCTGCAGAATTTCGAGTGGCAAATCGAAGGGGATACCAATCCTTGGGACGCTCCAGCCAGATGCGCAGCCCTGCTGGTAATGAATGCGTTATCGGACTGCCTCCATTCGGCATCATGAAATTATCGTTTTCATCTGCTTCGGTATTGCCCACTACCTTTGAATCGAGTGCATTCTCCATGAAACTGAAACCCTGCCACGCTCCACTTTCGTCTCGCACACCTGTCAGCCATGAAGCCAGAACGCCGCCACCCTTGGCTCGAAAATTCACAACAGCCTGTTTTTCACGCGCCGACAGGGCAATAGAAGAGGGCAGCAACAAAACGCCTGGCTGTGCATTTTCCAGCTTATCAACAGACGCTATGACCTGAAATGGAATTTTGTACTTGCGAAGAAAAACTTCCCATAGCTGGATATTGATCTTGGCATCGATTCCACCTTTGACAAAGTATTTTTCCGTTGTGGGCGACGCATAAAGAAGCACCATCACAGTCAAAGGAGATGCAGACATGACCGGCACGCTGCTAACAGGCACGGCTCCTTCTTGCGATAACGATGGCGTTGAACCAGTGGCCTGTTTAACGAACGTACCTGCTGGCACAGAAAGCCCTGTAGGCTGAGTTGTTGCAGCACCCTTTGTCGGCCCGGAAGTCACCGGGCCAATAGCTGCACAACCTTGCAACAAGACCCAGATGAGTCCAACACAGCCAAACATCGCAGCCTTGCAGCATCCAAACAGCTTGAACTCTTGAAAAATGGCCATCTAGAAAATAAATGTAACGGTTTACATAATTATCAATGATTCAATGACTGGTTCACCACTGATTTGCGGTTTGTACTGGATCTGCCAAAATTGGCCTCATGGCAACAGTCCGACACGCGTTAGCCATTGAGGCTCGTCGTCCAGCTTGGTGTATAAAAATCGTTCAGGTATTTCCCATACGAGAACTTTAGGTTTGGCGGATTTGAAAGCATCGTCTGTCAGATACGCAGTGGTTGCCTGCAACAACCCGCCGCCGTCCTTGGCTGCACTCAGTACTTTGGCCGCAAGCGCCTGCTGAAGAAACCCGTGGAAATTACCTCGCAGTGAATAAGAGGTGCCCGTTAAAGCAACGGGTACAGCGGCATCACCAAACAGCCCGGAGGAGGCGTCTGTACTGGTTTGCTTTGTCAACACAGGAATTTCCACATCTGGGGGCGGGCGCAGGGCACCTGGGGTGTCTCCAAGCCCCATCAGGCGAATCAGGTCACCCGGTCGCTCTGTTGTCACTCCAGTTGCGTTCGTGGCGAACGTGGTTTTCTCCAGCTCGATTCCAAGCTTGCGTACAGCGAGTGCCACCGCATTTGCAGAAATTTGAGCACCGGTCTGATTCCAGTGTGTATCGCTGCTGTAGTAGACCTGGCTTTGCGATGATGCAGCTGCAAGAGGTGTCAACAAGTCCACGACCGTGACTTCTTGTTTGGCGAGTGCAGCAAGCGAATCCTGATAGCGGGAAAGGTTGTAGGCCGGGTATTGACCGCCCGTCAGTTTGGCCGAGTACAGACGCGCTTTATCAGGCACCAGAGCGACAACAAGCTTGACGCCTTGCTTGTCAAGACCTCGCGCTGCAGCGCCGAAGAGCTTGGCTCGCGCGTTCAGATGGGCGATGGCATCTAGTTCAAATTTCAACTCGTCGGTCAGAAAAAGCCATCCATCACTGCCCACGCGCACCTGGTCACCGCCACCTCTGGTGAGCAAATAACGCAAGCTGTTGGCTGTGGCAATAAGCGTCGTGCGCGCAGGCAGTTTTTTGTCAAGTTGCTTTTCAAGGGTGCCGGTGGTACGCCCCTCCCGGAAATCAAGCCACGTTCGGGGAAATACGAGTTCGCTGGGGCTCGAAGCAGCAGCTACCATTTGCGATAAGCCGACAAGCATCACGCTTAAAAACGTGATGGCAGCGACCAGGGCATAGCGTGATGGAGCCTCAGGGGGCAGAACCGATGCAGAAAATTTTCTGTTCAACATGGCCACCTCAGAATTGAAAATACAGGAAGGGTGTGAAAGACTGCGACGACAGTGTTGCAACCGCCCACAGGAAAAGCGGCACAAGCAAGTAACGGGCGTAAGAGCTTTGAGTCCGTCTGAGCCATGGCATGCTATATACCAGTGCAATTCCGAGAAGCAAAATACCTAACCGGTCTGGCGTGACATGCCACTCAACCGATGCACTGAACGGCAGACCATTCAAACCCAACATACCCTTGAACATCCGGATTGCACCAGACATATCAGCTGCACGAAACAAAACCCATCCGATGATGACCAACAGCATGGTCTTTACCACCCGCATCCAGCCTGGGAGCAGCGGCTTTCCAAACCGCTGCTCCCAATAGCGCTCTAAAACAAGAATACCACCGTGCCATGCTCCCCACACCACAAAAGTCCAGTTGGCACCATGCCACAAGCCACCAAGCAACATTGTCAGGAATAAATTGACATAGGTACGCACCAGACCCTTGCGATTGCCCCCCAAAGAAACATACAGATATTCCCTGAGCCAGTTTGAAAGTGACATGTGCCAGCGCTTCCAGAACTCGGTAATGGAGCGCGAGACATAAGGATCATTGAAGTTTTCAGGAAATACAAAACCAATCATCAAGGCCAGCCCGATCGCCATATCGGTATAACCGCTGAAATCGAAAAACAGCTGCACGGTGTAGGCAACGGCTCCAAGCCAGGCATCAGCCAGGGTTGGGACCGGTGCAGAAAATGCAGCATCAGCAAGCGGTGCAACCGTGTCTGCAATCAAAACCTTTTTGCAAAACCCGATCATGAACACCACGCAACCGCGGGAGAATCGCTCCAGTGAATGCGTGCGGCTCCTGAATTGCTCTGCCAGCAAATGGTACCGGAGCACAGGCCCTGCTACCAGATGGGGAAATAATGCAATGAATGCTGCAAAGTCAACCAAATTACGTGCGGGTGGCGCTTCCCGGCGGTAGATATCGATCAGGTAACTGATCGCATGAAAGATATAGAAAGACAGGCCTATAGGAAGCAACACATGTGTGAACTCAACCGGGCCAATGCCCGCGCTGGCCAGAGCGACATTGAGGCTTTCAATGCCAAAGTTTGCATATTTGAAATATCCCAGCGCCAGCAAATTCACAGTAACACCTGCAGTCAGCAAGTGGTGGCGGCGAGTCTCATCAGATGCAGCGCCAATCGCCAGAGCAAAACCGTAACTAACCACGGTCACCCCTACGAGAAGACCCAAAAAGTCTGGACGCCACCAGGCATAAAACGCATAACTGAAAACCAAAATGAGCGCTGACTTGGCGCGCCATGGTGTCAGGTAATAGCAGGCAAGAAAAAATGGAAGAAAAGCAAAAAGAAAAATATTCGAGCTAAAAACCACGGTGTGCTCCTCTCATTTTTATAGTCACATTTTCCAGGCTCACCTTGTCAACTCATCGGGATCCGCTCATGTCGGGTCTATTGACAGTGTCTTTTCTACGCAAAAATGAATCCATCAATTTCCCGTCGTCATAGCCTAGCGGGAAAAACGCGATTCCACCCAGTTTTTCTGATTCAAGATAGTCAGTTTTACGCCTTAACCCGCGAATGTCCTCGAACCAGCCCTCAACGAATGCACCATTTTTTCTCTTGAATTGATAGTAGGAAGAGCCGCTGACCGGGTCATGAGTCGCTCCATATCTTCTGACCCGTTCAAGGATATTGAATTGAATATCCGGCAATACGCCATCGGGCAGAAGCGCGTAGGACGTTGTCACACCGCTGCCAATCGTTTCACTGCGCGGTGTTTGGCCCTTGACCTCCCACTCATATCCATAAAACGGAAAACTGATCAACATGCGGTTTTTTGGCATACCAAGCGCTGCCCCCTGTGCAATGGCTTTTTTCCAGGTGGCAACTTCATTGCCGTTCAAGGGAGAAAGTGGTCCCGCATTTTTACTGTCTCTCCAATGCGCATCGTAGCCTTGTAAAACCACCTGATTGACGAGCTTGAGTGTGGCCGCATCGTATAAGACAGACTCTCCACCGATCGGAAAAAAAACCGACAAATTTCTTGCTGGCGACTGTCTGCGCAAGCGACTCGACAGTTCGCGCACAAAACCCCTGTAACGCATCAGGGTCTCGGGCGCTAAGGCAGTATAGATTTCAAAATCAAGCTGCAACCCAGCTACACCCTGTTGTCGCACCAGTGTGACAGCCTCTTCCAGCAATCGTTGTGTTGCATCTGCCGAGTTAAATAAACTGGTGAACGTCGCACCATCAAACAGCGTCAACGTCAAGTCCAGTGGGGTATTTTTCTGTTTGGCAGCCAGTCGCAAATCAACCCATTTTTCAGGCCACCCGTTTCGCTCTGCAATTTCGCCATTGGCGTTGACTTTAAGCTCAAAAAAAAGCAGCCGGTCAATATCTCTTAGCGGTGCATTGCGCCAGCCATCCGGCAACCACCAGACGCTGTACGCCCAGACTTTGAGCGGGCTGGCCGATACTGTTGTCTGGTAGAGCAGCAGTGCAAAGATCAAGCCCAGATTCCACCAGCGAAGGTTAATCATTCAGAACTATCGAGTAGCCAATCAGCCAGATATTGAATATCCAGGCTGGCCTTGCAGCCAGGCTCATATTCAAGCACAGGCCGCTCAAAGGCAAGTGCCTGAGAAACCTTTGCATCGCGGTGAATCGCCACAGGGACCAGCTGGCGTGCATAGTCTGCGTAAAGGGCGGTTCTTACATGGTGTCCCAATTTGCTGTGGATTGGCATCTGGTTAATCAGGAGATTCATACCCATAAAATCTGTTCGTCCTGCCGTGTACTCCTCAACCAATGCCCTGATTCTGGGAACAGTTGCGTAAGATGCCGCATCGGCCAGCACGACTACCAATGCCCTGTGTGCCGCCAGCAAAGCCTGATGCAAATAAACGGTTGGTCCTGGTGGTGTATCCAGAATAATGAAATCAAAAATATCCAGTCCCAGTGATTCAATGCCATCTGCCAACCAATGAGGGTAGATTCTCAGTTTTTCCTCGAACTCTTCAAGCTCAGTCTCACTGACTCGTCCAAAAGGAATAAAACTGATCCCGAAGGGACTGTCAAATATACCGGCAGGCGATATTCCCTCACGAATCAACCCGGCAATTTCATCCGGATCCATCCCAAGATGAAGACGCTGGGCATTCTGGGGGTCGAGATCGATTAACAAAACCTTCTGCTTGCGCTGCGCAAGTGCAACGGCCGCATTGGCGGCGAGTGTTGTCTTGCCGACCCCGCCCTTGCCTGAGATGAAAGCAATCACTTGCATGAGATACAGCTGACAGCAGGTTTATTTTGCAGGTTTTCAGCTTCAGCAATCGCGATTTCCCTATTTTTTGGCGAGATTACTTTTTTCATTTTTATTCCTGAATTCAAACCTATTTTTGACGCTGCTTGGCAATCAAGCGCCGCAATGGGCGATACAAAGCTGCGGCCAATACCAGACTGACCAAGAGACCAAGAACGGCCATCAGCAAGGGCTGATCCGAGAAAAACCAGCGCACTTTGTTGACTGGGGATAACGAGCCGATGTGGTAAGTATCGCTAACCTTGGTGTGATAGACATTTTTATTATCAACCACTACAAAATCGCCCTGAATCAAAGAGACGCGCTCTGGGTCTGTCAGCAATTCCGAAAGCTTCAGCAGGCCTGGTGCTTTGTCAGCATATAGCACAACGATGCTTTTGCCGGCTTTAAGAGGTGATTCAAACGCCATGATCGCGTTCATATTGCCAGTAGCTATCTGGGTAAAGTCGCCATTGGGTTTGGGTACGGGCTGGACATCTTGCTGCTCCCAGCGATAGCTGGGTAACCAGTGACTGTTGAATTTACGAACCTTCCTCTCACCATCAACAATGGCCATGGGCAGGTTATCAGCCCACTTGGTCATCAGGCTTTGACTGCCCGCCGAGCCGATCACAATCAGATCTTTTTCTGCGACCTTACCGATGTCAGGTGGGGCAACCACGGTGTAGCGTATGACCGGATAGCCGGTAGATTCGCCCATTTTCCCCATCACAGTAAGAAAAATACCCAACTCTTCTGCGTTGGGCCGCTCAGGCAATACCACTGCACTTTCAGATAAATCTGCCATACGCGTGTAGGGAAAACCAACATTAGCGAAGTAAACCAGATTCGGAAGTGCTGCATAGTGTGGAAAGCTGCTGAAGTCAACCGTTGATTCGGGATCAATGGCACCCTGCATATTATTGGGTGGCATGTACGGGCAGTCCGTACCACTCAAACCCAAACGGGCTACATCAAAGTAGTATGCGAACTGGAACTGGTCCCGGCCCGTACTCGCATAAGGCGGAATAAAAAGAGACTCCTCGCGCATGCCCGAATTGGTGGAAGGCGCAAGGTTCTGTGGATTGGCTGCATTGGTTTTTTTATCCACTTCATTGAGGGCATAGGCCTGAATGAAATTGTCGTTGGCACTGACATTCAGGCTTGAATTCTGGTGCAATGGCAGCCGTGTAGCGCGGTATTTCAATTTGACAGGTGCGCCTGGCGTACGCCAGGTAAACAGATCGGGCGAAATACGGTAATTCAGACGAATAACCGGCGGGTAGTAGGCCTGCACCCGAAGCTCTTCAAGTTTGGCCAGCTCACCAAAGCGAACCGGACGGTCTGTTGGAACCCAGGCAGGAGCGTCATACGGCTTGCGCGGCGCGGATTCGGTTTCTTTGGTCAGCGTTACAAGCTGACCAGAAAGCGTTGGTGCAGCCATGGCCACTGAATTGGCCGCACGCACAAGTTCTTCGTCGGTACTGCCCGTAAAAACCAGCAGCTTGGCGTTCGGGTTGTTGGGATGGGGTTGAAGTGAAACGGTAGAAGTTTTGGCACCTTTGACACCGTCAATCGTCTCAGCGCCCTGAATAAATACCACCGCATCGCCATTAGGCAGAGTATTGAGAGAAACAGGAAATTGCGCGCCACGTCCTCCGGCCTGCATGCCAAACCATGAGGCCACTACACCAGATGCCTTTAGCGTGCCAAAGGAAGGGGTCCCGCCAAACACGAAAGGCAGGTTGAGTTGTGACGACACGCGTTTGTCTAAAAACGGAGCTGGCAGATCACGCAAGCTGTACGCCGCACCGGAAGGTGCGAGTGTCAGCACAAGGAAACTTTCTTCGCTCACGGTCAGCCAGACAGCTGGGCTGAAAGGGTCGGGACAAGGTCCCGCTGTCATCCCCTGAAAGTCAAGGTTCAGATAATTATTATCTTCATTGAATGCAGATGGATTTAAACTGACTTCGCGTTTGATGCCCATGGTATTGCCACGGGGCAGTGGCTCAATCAGAGCGACTTTACTGTTCACAGACACCTTGAGTGAACTTAACTCAGGGCTAAGCGAAGGCGAATAATCATAAACAAGATTCAATTTTGCAGAGACCACCACCTCATCAGCACGCACAGGAATAGCCAAAGTGCGCAGACTATCAACACCGCGTAATTTAAGTGCCGACCAGGCACCCATTTGTTTAAAGGTCATCGACACAACGCGGCCCTTGGCTGGTGGTGGTGTTTCAGCAGCAACAGCAACGGCTGCAGCTGGTTTTTCTACCGCTTCTTTGACTTTGCGGGTTTTTGATTCGGCCAGCGGTGACATGAATATGGCTATAGCAGCCAAGACAAGAAAAACCAGAGACCATCTGGTATCTGGAAGACATGATGAATATTTTTGCTTGATCATTTCTTTCTTTTCCATAATTGAATCCAGCTATCGAGCCGCACCCAGTGCAAATGCTTATTGATATTGATTGCGAAATCAAGTGTCGCAACAGGTACTGCAACGAAGGCATTTGTCATCCAGCTGGGAAATGGGTGGTCAGCACCACGTTCTGGCAGCCATTTTGGCCAATCTGGACCTCTGGACAGAACGGCAGTGGCAAATGATTGATAGTCTTTTTGAAACGTATCGGTAATGCGTACCTCCAACCGCAAGTCCTGCCGGAGAACCACTGCTGCAGGAAGCGCTAACTCCTGGTGTGCATGAAATATTGAAATGCTCACAGCATCGCCCGCGTTCACCGGCACGGCCATAGGCAGTGACAGCTCAAGTACGGATGCCGGAAAGTTTTCAGTGGTGCAAGACACCGTTCGCCCGGACGGCAGTTTGATCATGGCCTGCAGATGCCGCCGCAAGTTTGTATGCTTGACAACCTGCCTGGCCTCCTGCGCTGTTGCAAACATGGCTGCGAGCAGCATCAAGTTGTAAGCAGCCCAGAGCAAGTACAGCACCGTCACTGTCAGCTGGCTGCTGGTGGAAGATATCAGCCCTACTGCACCACTTGAAAAGGCAATAAAGTTCAAACCCAGTGCAGACAAATAGGACAGTAACGATAAAGGTGTGAACAGCCTTGCAGGGCCTGCTTTGGGTGCCTTGTAGGGCTTGTTCACTTCGTATGTTGGGTCTGACTTGTCGGCAGTCCACAAAGCGAGGCACTGCTTGCACTCGGTACGAATCAGCGTCAGCGTAGTCAGTATCATCAAATACCAGGCCAGTGCTGTTTCACGAACATCGGCAAAAAGCTTGAGGCGATTTTTCTCGTCTGTTCTGGTGAGCGTTATGTGTGCAATGACAAAATGCGGCAGAGCATAGGCTACAAACAAGTCGGGTGAGCTATGGATAGTTTGAACGTTACCCAGCAGATAAACCACAGGCGTGGCAAAAAAAAGCAATCGTGGTGCAGGATAATAAAACTGCAAAGCACGCCGAAATGATTCGATGTGTTGTTTCCAGCGGATTGAACGATCAGGAAATGAATATTCCACAAGGAATATCTCTGCTGTGGATGCAGATATTGATATGGGCTCGGCAATTTTATTTTGAGCCAGATTTTCTTTGCCTGGTAAGTCGCGCTCGCCAAAGCCGATGTACGCACTGGTATAACCTGATGCCTGCAATACCAGCGCCATGTGGGATTTTTGAGTCACTGCTGACACATCCACACCGCCTGCTTGCGTGACTGTCAAGCGACGCATCAAGACACAAGATGGTGCAGTTCCCGAGGGATGAATCACCTTGATAGCCTGCGGTGATGGACTGGGGGCCAGAAAGTGGCGCAGCGTCTGGACCATACCCAGTTTTTGGTCTCTTAAAAACCAGCCGATCGTCGATTGTAAAAAATGACTGTCGGGTACCTCGCCACTTTCGAAAACTGCGATGAACTCACCGTTGGTCGAGGGCAATGACCTGTTGATAAAACCTGCATGGTGGCTTGACTCGTCCGTATGTGGCAAATAATGTGCACCCATCGAAGCAGCCAGTGCAAATAAATCGTCTCTCTGCGCGCCGTCAATCAAGTAGATTTTGATTTTTTTTCTTGGCCAGTCAAGCTTGCTTGCAGCCGTGCAGGTTGACTTGATGGATGCGTACGGCTGATCGTCACAAAGTATGAACACATCAACGGTTGGCCACATACTCTGGTCAGCAGGCAGTGGCACGCTGGCACGCTTAAGAGGCCAGATGAACTGAACCAAACCAGTGAAAACCAGCAGCGCGAGATAGCACTCGGCCACCCATAAATAAAAACCAAACATGAAGTCCAGGTTCATGCCTTGGACCAGCGTCGCATCAAGACGCCAGTACAGATAACGTGTAGAAGCAATCACAGCCATGCCAATCAGCACCAAGGTTATCAGTGTCCCGGCGTAGCGGCGGATATACAAGGCGATGCAGACAAACAGAACAGAAAATACGACCTGACTCTCGAACGGCAGGTCAATGCACATCATCAGACCCATCAGCAAGAGGCACGACAGCAGTGCAAAAATCGGCAGACCCTTGACAGACCAGACTGAAGACTCGGGCAACCAGTCGGTCCAGAGATTGACCTTGCCGTGAACGTAGGGCACCTTGAAGCTTGCCTCGGCGGCCTTGCCCCAACGTTCACGCCACAGTGACAGCATCAATCGGGGGTTCATTGATTCAATGTGTTGATCGCCCAGGCTGCGAGTCGGGCAAGGTCATGGCTGGCCTGACCATGGGGGTCATACACCAATACGGGCTGCTGGAAAGCCAGTGCTTCGCTGACAGCCTCGTCGTAGTGAATGCGGATGGATGCCAGCCGGACATCGAGTTTTTGATGCAGTAACTCAGCGACATCCCGACTCAAGGGTTCGCGACTATCGACTTGATTAAGTACATATAAACAACCACGGGGCGGGTGCGCCACCAGCGGATCATCCAGCCAGGACTCCATTGCAGGAATGGTGGCATACGATGCCGCGTCGGCGAGCAGCACAATCAGCACAAGGTCAGCACAGGCAAACACCTGCTTGAGATAGACAGATGGCCCTGGCGGTGTGTCTATCAAAACAACTGCGTCGTTGCCTAACCCCGCACGTTTAAGGCATGCCTCCATAAAGTCCGGATTTTCGGCAAGCAACGCCTCAAAGGCGACACGGTCTGGCTCGCTTGCATCACCGTAAGGAAGGCAATCCACACCAAACGCACTGGCTGCTATCGCCTCGGACCAATCACCATCGAGCAGCGACTGCTTGCACACACCTGCCGACACGGAGGGTTCCAGGCCAAAATGCCAGCGCAAGGCATTCTGGGGGTCAAGGTCGATGACGCAAACGCGTCCGGGCCCAAGCTTGCTGGCAATGGCTGTGGCAAGATTGGCTGTTGTGGACGTTTTGCCGACGCCGCCCTTCATCGACACAACACCAATAATGCTCACCGTTTACCCAGTCGATCCATAAAAGAGGACCGTTTGACTGCAGATTTGACCTCGACTTCTGGCTTTGCTTCTGGCTTCGCTTCAAGGCGACTGAATATGCTTTTTAACGATTCATCGCCATGTCCGGCAGCTGGAAGATCGCGTTGTGGTACCGCTGGCACGGGTACCTGTGCAGGAACAGACAGGGCAGGCTTTTTATCAAATACACCCTGACCGGTTTGGCTACCGGCTACAGACACTACTGGCGCTGCAGACGAAGCTTTTGTAACCGCCGGAACGCGATTGATGGGCGTGTTTGTCTGCCTGAGTGGCTCTACCGATGCCGTTCGTGCTCGCTCTGAAGGCTCTGCCAGAGGCTGTTCCACGGCACCTTCGGCAACATACCTTTCCGATTCCCAGCGCGTTGCTGGTTTCACTGCAGCCGTATTTTTAACCGCTTGAACGGACATTTTGCCCAGACTCATTGACATCTTGTCACTCAGACCTGGAAGGGACAAGGCAGGCTTGCGAGTGCCAACAGCCGATTTTTCCTGGCTGACCCAACGCTGACGCTCCTGTTCGGTCAAAGCGGGAGTTTCTTGCGGTTTTTGAGGCACAACAGCCTTGAACAGAGGCCACCGCTGTTGCGCCTCACGTGCGCCAGAACTGGCATTTTCCTGAAAAACAGATTCGTCGGGCCGGAGCGACCGAAACAATGCAGAAAGATCATCACTGGGTTTGGACATATCAGAAATCCTTACGGTATTACGGTATTACGGTATCAAGGTATTACAGTGTGTTATTCGTCTTCAAGTCCAAAGCGCAAGCGGATGTTCATGCCATCGGTCACCTCTGCAAAACTGCGCACGACAAGGGTGTCGCTGGCACCCAGAACATTGAAAACATTTTGATAAAAGCCCTCAAGCAAGCCAGTCACCCATTCAAGCGCGTCGTCACCAAACGCTTCGGCAAGCGGTGCGGCCTGGTGTGTGATGTAGATGGAACCATCGGCTTCATGAAGGTCAACCCAGCCCCAGTTGGTTCTGAACCAGAAGTCGTTGAGACTTTCTTCAAGTTGGGAAATGGTCTGCACGTCCTGGAAAAGACCTTCTGTGTCTTTGGCAAAGCGTTCACCTATCTTGAAAAACAGGCGACGCAAATCCTTGGGGTCAGATCGGGAGGACATTTCGGCGGCGAGTGCGCGCAGCACGGGTGACCACTGAAGAGATACTTGTTGACCTCTGAAATAATTGGGTAGATTGTTGGTTGCCATTACGATTTTTCTTTATCAACAGTTGACACGGGTGACGTGCATGATTGCCATCAATTTGTAGCACGATGGGTCTCTGACCAGTCATCCGTTTGCAAAGTGATGTTAAAGCCAAACTGATGGCTCTTACAAGATTTAACTCGCTGGCTACAACATCTTTGTGACATTTGCCACAACTTGAATGTTTGCGGCCCTGATGGGTGTAGGTCCATTCCTACAGGATGTCTGCGACGAACCCAAGGGGTGGCCGATCACAAACAGCCATAATTATCTGTTGTCCGGACTCTGCCATCAGCATTGGGTAGCCAAATATACTGCACTGTCTTATTTTTTAACGAGGAAATCCCATGGAAATCGCAGGTAAAGTTTTTATCGTCACTGGTGGCGCTTCAGGTCTGGGTGAAGGCACGGCACGCATGCTGGCATCCAATGGCGGTGTCGTGGTAATCGCCGACATGCAGGCTGAAAAAGGCGAGGCTATTGCGCAAGACATCGGTGGTGCCTTTGTCAAATGTGATGTCAGCAATGAAGCTGACGGGCAGGCCGTCGTGGCCAAGGCGGTGTCGATGGGCAAATTGATGGGCCTCATCAATTGCGCAGGCATTGCACCGGCTGAAAAAACCGTCGGTAAAAACGGCGCGCACAGCCTGGGTGTGTTTACCAAATGCATCACGGTCAACCTGATTGGCAGCTTCAACATGATTCGCCTGGCGGCTGATGCCATGTGCAAAAACGAGCCTGAAGCTACCGGGGAGCGCGGTGTGATGATTTCAACCGCTTCGGTCGCAGCTTATGACGGCCAGATTGGCCAGGCGGCCTACAGCGCCTCCAAAGGCGGGATCGTAGGCATGACCCTGCCGATTGCCCGCGACCTGGCACGCAATGGCATCCGCAACATGACGATTGCGCCCGGTATTTTTGGCACACCCATGATGTTTGGCATGCCACAAGAGGTGCAGGACTCGCTGGCCGCATCGGTACCGTTTCCTTCGCGTCTGGGTACACCGCTGGACTATGCCAAACTGGCCAAGCACATCATTGAAAACGATATGCTCAACGGTGAGGTGATTCGCCTGGACGGCGCAATCAGGCTGGCACCGCGCTGAACCTGAAAGTTAGATTACTATCAATTTCATAGCTGCCCACGCATGTTTTACGTGGGCTAGCGGCATAAATTATCTAAAAAAGCCTGTTTAAGGGCCTTTTTTAACGCCTGGAACACTGCAAGATGAAAAACCCGCCCCTCAGCCCTGGCGCGCAGTTGTCGGTGGCCGCCATGACTCTGTTGGGTATGGTGGGCGGCGGCCTGATCGTTGCTTATTCAGGCTTTGGCACGTCGCCCAAGCATGGCGGCCCTTCCACGTTCGTGCCTGTGCCCCAGGCTTACTTTCTAGCTGCCATGATGTATGGCATGTCATTCATCGGCATGCTGGCGCTGCTGCAGAGCCGGAAAGCGTCCTGGCTCGTGACAGCCCTGGCAGTCGTTCTGTATGCTGCTGTTGCAACGCTGCTTGTCCTGGTTTTGAACCCAAATTGAATCGCCTTCAATGGCGTACCTATTTACAGTCAAATAGCCCTCCAGGGCAAGCAAAACAAGGGCCGAACGCTATATATTTCATAGCGTGCAGTGGTGTGGCACATTCAAACGTTGATCGCTGCAGCAGAGCCTGCCAGCTTGCGCAGTTCAAACTTCTGGATCTTGCCCGTCGAGGTTTTGGGCAACTCGCCGAACACCACGCTGCGCGGCACTTTGAAACCCGCCAGATGCTTTTTGCAATGTGCCACGATGTCTTCAGGGCTGACTTGGACACCCGCTTTGAGCTCGACAAAGGCGCAAGGCGTTTCACCCCAGCGCTCGTCGGGCTTGGCCACCACGGCAGCGGCCAGCACATCGGGGTGGCGGTACAGCACGTCTTCCACCTCGATGGACGAGATGTTCTCGCCGCCCGAGATGATGATGTCCTTGCTGCGGTCCTTGATTTTCATGTAGCCGTCGGGGTCCATCACGGCCAGGTCGCCCGAGTGAAACCAGCCGCCGACAAAGGCCTCTTGAGTAGCTTTCGGGTTTTTCAGGTAGCCCTTCATGGCGATGTTGCCCCTGAACATGATCTCGCCCATGGTCTCGCCGTCTTGCGGCACGGGCTGCATGGTTTGCGAATCAAGCACGCGCACGTCGCGCTCCAGGTGGTAGCGCACGCCCTGGCGGGCATTCAGGCGGGCACGCTCGCCAATGTCAAGCTGGTCCCAGCCCTGCTGCACGGCACAGACGGTGGCCGGGCCGTACACCTCGGTCAGGCCGTACACATGCGTCAATTCAAAACCAAGGGCTTCCATGCCTTCAATCATCGACGCAGGGGGTGCTGCGCCTGCGACCATGGCTTTGACGCCGGGTTTCAAACCCGCCTTGAGTTCAGCCGGTGCATTGACCAGCATGCCATGAACGATCGGCGCGGCGCAGTAGTGGGTCACACCGTGGCGCTTGATGGCGTCAAAAATCTCGGGCGCTGCTGTGCGGCGCAGGCACACATTGACACCCGCACGCGCCGCCACCGTCCAGGGAAAGCACCAGCCGTTGCAGTGAAACATGGGCAACGTCCACAAATACACCGCGTGTTTCGGCATGTCCCATTCGAGAATGTTGGATACCGCATTCATCGCCGCACCCCGGTGGTGGTACACCACACCTTTCGGGTTGCCGGTGGTACCGCTGGTGTAGTTCAGCGCAATCGCGTCCCACTCGTCATCGGGCAGCTGCCAGGCGTACGCGGCGTCGCCCGTAGCCAGAAACGCTTCGTAGGTCATGCTGCCGATGCACTGGGTTTGACCCGTGAACTGCGCATCTTCCATATCAATAACCAGCAGCGGCGTGCTGGACTGGCGTAGCGCCAGGGCCTTTTGCATTAATCCGGCGAACTCCACATCCACCATCACCACCTTGGCCTCGCCGTGGTCGAGCATGAAAGCCAGCGTTTGGGCATCCATCCGGGTGTTCAAAGCGTTCAACACAGCGCCGGTGACAGGGATGCCAAAGTGCGCCTCCACCATGGGCGGCGTGTTGGGCAGCATCACGGCCACGGTGTCGCCTTTGCCAATGCCGTGCCGGGTCAATGCACTGGCCAGCTGGCGGCAGCGGGAAAATACCTCGGCCCAGTTGCGACGCAAATCGCCATGAACGATGGCCAGCCGCTCGGGATACACCTCGGCAGTGCGTTCAATAAACGCCAGCGGCGACAGCGCTGCGTAGTTGGCGGCGGTTTTGGGCAAGTCGGTGTCGAAGATGGTGGTCATAGGTGTCTCTGAATTGAATTGAAGTGATGGTTTCAATGCAGCTTACACCCGGTCTCGGTGCGATATTTCAACCACCACCGCGCGCGCAGCCAGCTGGGCTACCAGGGCCTCCGCGCTGGCGCGGTTCTTGGCGTCGAGGTTGGCATCCCATTCGTCCAGTAAATACACCGCCGCGTGGGTGCGGCTGACAATTTCCTGCAAGCTCCTGAGCTGCCTTTCGCCGGATGAAAACCCGCTTGCAACCGATGCGTCATCGTCCTCATCAGAAGGTTCAGCCACGGCAGCGCCCGAAAACGCAAACGCAAACGCCAGTTTGTCGCTGGTGGGCCAATAAAACGCGCGGGCACCCAGCCTGGCCTTGAGCGCCACCAGCAGGGTTGACTTGCCCGACCCATTGCTGCCACGCACCAGCAAACGGCCTTGCGGCTGGGCGCGGATATGTGCCAGGGCGTCATCCACACTCGTGCAAGGCACCGTTTGCTGGCCTTCGCTTGTGGGCAACGACAGCGCAACGCCGTCAAAGCGGATGCGCTGGTCAAAATTGGCATCGGGCGCGGGCTGCATGGCGGCGCACGCACCCGTCATGCGCGTCCACACAGCCAGCAGGTCATTCCAGCCGCTGGCCAGGCCGTGGACGTTGTAGGACAAGTCAATCTGCCGGGGCAGCGTGGCGGCCAGTGCGATCAAGAGGCCCGTATCGGTCACATTGCGCCCGGCGATCCAGGCCAGGTAGCTGAAAACGACCACCAGCGCAAAAATGCCGCTCACGGTGGCAATGCCCTCGCGTGCCAGAATCGCCCGGATTTGCGCCCGCAGGGCATCACGCAGCCGCACTTTGAAGCCCGCATGCCAGAGCCGGTAGTTGTAACGGTTGCCGGTGGTGATGTTGTCCCAGGCGGTGTAGGTGTGGGCCGTCATGCGGTTACTGGTGCGCTGTTGTGCCAGGTACGCACCAGCGACCGGGCGGCGTACCAGGTATTGAAGTGCCAGCAGCGTCACGAACACCGCCGCATACACAGCAGGCAACCCGGCATCAATGGCGTAGCCCAGCACAATGGCATTGAAGACCAGGCCGAAAAAAAGCTTTAAATCAGCCTCCAGCTCATAAACCAGCTCGAAAAATATCTGAAACGTTTCATTGGTTAAAAAGGGCTCGACCTGCTCGCGCTGGCTTTTGTCACCCAGCAACGCGGGCTGGTGGCGGTTGTCACGGGCAAAACGCAACATGTAGCGGCCATACGCCCCAAAACCCGCCCGTTCGGCAAAAATCCAGCTGGTCGCGCCCACCACATAAGACGCCGACTGGGCCAGCACGATCCAGACAAAGTCCGAGATCAGAAACTCCTGGTCTGCCACATCTTGCCCCGCCTTGATGATGAGCGCCGTGGTGGAGGCCGCCAGAGCCGCCTCAATCACCAGAAAGAACAACATCACATAAAACGGGCGGCACAGCAGGAACCGTACAAAGTCAAAATTTTTGTACGGCATCTTGGAAAAGTTTTTCAGAGGGTGTGCGGACATGGGGCAATGATGGAATAGTTAAGACCGGGATCGATACAAAGAAAAAAATAAATTTCAACAAACGTTGTCAACCGCGAGCTCTGATTGACCGTTGAACTAACACTTGCCAAGCGAAGAAGTTATTCCTAGCGCAACAAGAGCCCACGTCAGCCCCTAAAGTTGACGAAATTCTCACTTTTAACTGAAAGCTCATCATGAACAACGCAACCGCCAAGCCAAAGAAAAGCAAAAAACCATCCAAAAAGACACCAGCAAAATAAATTGCTGACGATTTTTTAAAAAGCCCGCTTCAAGCGGGTTTTTTTACGCCCAAACGGCGCGCGAGTTGACAGGTCAAAATAACGCCATGTCGATTCCCCAATCTTTTATCCAGGAGTTGCTGGCGCGCGCCGACGTGGTGGACATCGTGGGCCGCTACGTACAGCTCAAAAAAGGCGGGGCCAACTTCATGGGCCTGTGCCCTTTTCATGGGGAGAAGTCACCTTCCTTCAGCGTCAGCCCGGCCAAACAGTTCTACCACTGCTTTGGCTGCGGCAAAAACGGCAATGCGATCAGCTTTTTGATGGACCATGCGGGCATGACGTTTGTAGAAGCTGTCAAAGACCTGGCCCAGCAATACGGCCTGCAGGTGCCTGAAGACGATGTATCGCCGCAAGACCGCGCCAAGGCCGCACACAGGCGCGAGCAGCAGGCCACCCTGACCAGCGTGCTGGAAAAAGCCGGTATGGCTTACATCAGGCACCTTCGCAGCTCAGAAAAAGCAATTGCCTACTTCAAAGGCAGGGGCTTGTCAGGTGAAATCGCCAGGACTTTTGGCCTGGGCTATGCCCCCGAGGGCTGGCGCAGTCTGGCCAGCGTTTTTCCGGACTACAACGACCCACTGCTGGTAGAAAGCGGTTTGGTCATTACTGGCGAGGCGGGTGAAGAAAACGCTGCAGGTGAGGCCAAACGCTACGACCGCTTTCGTGACCGGGTGATATTCCCGATCAGGAATGTCAAAGGCGAATGCATCGGTTTTGGCGGGCGCGTTTTAAGTGATGAAAAACCCAAATACCTGAACTCGCCCGAAACGCCAGTGTTCAGCAAAGGGCGAGAGCTATACGGCCTATTTGAAGCGCGCGCTGCCCTGCGCGAACACGGCTATGCGCTGGTCACCGAGGGCTACATGGACGTGGTGGCGCTGGCCCAGATGGGGTTTGCCAATGCCGTGGCCACGCTCGGCACAGCCTGTACGGCCGAGCATGTCCAAAAGCTGTTTCGCTTTACCGACTCTGTGGTTTTCAGCTTTGACGGCGATGCTGCCGGACGCCGCGCTGCGCGCAAGGCGCTCGACGCCGCCTTGCCCTTTGCCACCGATGTGCGTACCGTCAAGTTTTTGTTTTTGCCCGATGAGCATGACCCGGACAGCTATATCCGAGAGCATGGCCAGGACACTTTCGCCAATGACGTGGCCAAAGCCGTACCGCTGAGCCGGTTCATGCTGGAAGCCGCCGCCGATGGCTGCGACCAAGGCACCGCAGAGGGCCGCGCCCACATGGCCAGTAACGCCAGGCCCTTGTGGAGCCTGCTGCCCGACGGGGCGCTCAAGCGCCAGCTTATCGCTGAAATAGCGGACAAAGTACAAATTGATGTGCGGGACCTGCTGGAACTTTGGCAAAGTGCCCCCGGCCCTCAGAAGAACAATCGGCGCTCAGGCGCATCAGGCGCATCAGGCGCATCCAGCCCGCCTGGCACCACCCGTTCAACCCATGCGTCAAACACTGCGCCCAGCTATCAAAAAAGTAGCGCTGTGCGCCCGCAAAACCTGCCACACAGCCTTGACTCACCTTCAAACTTCGATGCAGACCAGTGTCAAGGCTATGACCAGATACCAGACTACAGCGATCAGGGCTACCCGAGCTATCCTGGGCACTTTGATCATGCGTCATCAGAACCTTATTTTTCACCGCCTGCAGTCGCGCCAGTCAGTGCCCCGCGTCAGGGCAAGGACCCGTCTCAGGTCAGGCTCAAAGGACGTCTGCTGCCCGCCAGCCGCGAAGACCGGGTGTTGCGTCTGCTTTTGACTGAGCCACAAAGCTGGGACCGCCTGAGCAGTGAAGAACACGTGCTGTTGACCGCCCTGCCCGCTCCCCACGGGTCGCTTTTTGCATGGCTCGAAAGCCAGTTGCATGAACATGGCCCTCAACCCTGGGCGGCTTTGCGGGAGGCGCTGCGCGAACACCCTTTTGAAAAGCACGCCGTCGCCCAACTGACGCAAGTTCCTGAAGGCATTGAAAGCGACTGGCTCGAAGTGCGCCATATTCTGACTCAGCTTACCAAGCTCGACCGGCAGCGTGAAATGAGTGAGCTTGCACCCCGGGTGGCGAGTGATCCGGTGGCCAGGCAGCGCTATCTGGCGTTGATGGCGCTGGTTAAAAACAGCTGACGGACGACGCAAACCGACGAAACGTGACGCAAATCGGCAAAAATCCCCCCGTGATGATTCGCCTAAAAAACAGGCAATAGGGTATAATCCGATTTTCGACACGGCAAGCGCGACAGCAACACCTCCGGCACCGGCCTTCCGCAACCACGGAAACCTCACACAAGAGATGGCTAACCCCCGCAAGGACTGCACACCAAATGTTCGCCCAGACAGCTTGCCCAGCCCCCAGTTTGCAGGGGGCATTTTTTTGTCTTGTGCTTTGAGCTTGTTTTGAACCGCCTCGCGAGGTGTTTCAGAAAATACAAACACAGGTGCCTGGTGGTTAAACATTTTTGACTGCTTCAGCAGGTTTGATGAAACTTTAAACAAAGTCAATCAGACCAGTCGCACCGGTTGTGGTTGAAAAAATCAGAAAAACCGCCATGTCTACCAAGACACCAGCGTTAAAAGCATCGCCAGACAAAACGCCCGTGAAATCTGAAAAGCCCCTGAAGGAAGCCCCCACCGTGCCGACCAAATCCACCCAAGCCAAGCTCATAGAAGCGGCCAATGCCCTGCTCGCCGCAGCAACGCCCGCCAAGAAAAAACCTGGCCGCCCGCCCAAAGGCATGGCTGCCGATGTGGAGTCTGAAACAACTGCGGCTACAACTGCGGCTGCTACAGGTGACGCAGCCAAGCGCGGCCGCAAACCAAAGGCGGTGCCCAAAGCAGACAGCGAAGAAGACATGTCAGACATTGAGGCCGAGTTTGCAGAGGAGCCCGTGGCAGAGACAGCCACCACGGAAAAAGTCAAACCCCTGCGCATGAAGATCAGCAAGGCCAAAGAACGCGCCTTGATGAAAGAGTTTGGTCTGGACGAAACCGTGTTGTCTGAAGAAGACATGCTCAAGCGCCGCATGCGCCTGAAGGCACTGATCAAACTTGGCAAGACGCGGGGCTACCTGACCCACGGCGAGATTTCCGACCACCTGCCCGACAAGCTGATCGACGCAGAAACCATGGAAGCGGTCATCAACACCCTCAATGACCTCGGCGTGTCAGTGTATGAGCAAACACCAGATGCCGAGTCGCTGCTGATTACCAACAACGCACCTGCAGGCTCGACCGAAGAAGAGGCTGAAGAAGCCGCTGAAGCCGCACTGTCAACGGTAGACAGCGAATTTGGCCGCACAACGGACCCGGTGCGCATGTATATGCGCGAAATGGGCACGGTTGAGCTGCTCACGCGCGAAGGCGAAATCGAAATTGCCAAGCGCATTGAGGGCGGCCTGATGCGCATGATGGAGGCGATTTCTGAAAGCCCGGCCACGATTGCCGAGATTTTGCGTCTGGGTGAAGAAATCCGCGAAGGGAAAATCGTGATTTCTACCGTGGTGGATGGTTTCACCATCGCCAACGAAGCCGACGATTACGTGGCCGAGGAAGATTTTGACGAGTTCGACGAAGAAGATGATGACGACGGCAAGGGCGGCTCCAAGGCGCTGACCAAAAAGCTGGAGGAGCTGAAAAAAGAAGCCTTGACCCGCTTTGACAACATCGCGGTCCACTTTGAAAAGGTCCACAAGACCTATGACAAGGAAGGCTACGGCACGCCGACCTACATGAAGTCGCAAAAGTCTTTGAGCGACGAGCTCATGACGGTGCGCTTTACAGCCAAGTCGATTGAAAAACTGTGCGATTTGCTGCGCGGCCAAGTGCTGGATGTGCGTAAAAAAGAGCGTGAACTGCGCAAGATCATTGTCGAGAAATGCGGCATGCCGCAAGAAACGTTCGTCAAAGACTTCCCGCCCAACCTGCTCAACCTGAAATGGGTTGAAAAGCAGGTGGCTTCAGGCAAACCGTGGTCTGTGGTGATGGCCCGCAACATTCCACCGATTCAGGAATTGCAGCAAAAACTCGCCGACCTGCAGGCCCGCGTGGTGGTGCCACTGAGCCACCTCAAAGACATCAACAAGCGCATGAACGAAGGCGAGTCCAACTCGCGCGACGCCAAAAAAGAGATGATCGAGGCCAACCTGCGCCTGGTGATCTCGATTGCCAAAAAGTACACCAATCGCGGTCTGCAGTTCCTCGATTTGATCCAGGAAGGCAACATCGGCCTGATGAAAGCTGTGGACAAGTTTGAATACCGTCGGGGCTACAAATTCTCGACGTACGCGACCTGGTGGATTCGCCAGGCGATTACCCGCTCGATTGCAGACCAGGCCCGTACCATCCGTATTCCGGTGCACATGATCGAGACCATCAACAAGATGAACCGCCTGTCGCGCCAGCACCTGCAGGAGTTTGGCTTCGAGCCGGACGCCAGCATTCTGGCGGCGAAGATGGAGATTCCTGAAGACAAGATCCGCAAGATCATGAAGATCGCCAAAGAGCCGATCTCCATGGAAACGCCGATTGGTGACGATGACGACTCGCACCTGGGTGACTTCATCGAAGACGGCGCCAACACTGCACCGCTGGAAGCCGCCATGCAGGCGGGCTTGCGCGATGTCGTCAAGGACATCCTCGACAGCCTGACACCGCGCGAAGCCAAGGTGCTGCGCATGCGCTTTGGTATCGAGATGTCCACTGACCACACCCTTGAAGAAGTCGGCAAGCAGTTTGACGTGACACGCGAGCGCATTCGCCAGATAGAAGCCAAGGCGCTGCGCAAGCTCAAGCACCCATCGCGTTCGGACAAGCTGCGCAGTTTTATCGATACGCTGTAAAACGCTGCCCTGCCTGACCAGGCGGTCAGATAAAAAAGGCCCTGCCCGCGCTGGCAAGCGTCGGGTAGAGGCCTTTTTTTACGCCTGAAAACTCACAGCCCGTCAGGGTTCAAGCAACCCCGTCTTGCGCACAAAGGCATCCAGCGGTACCGACCATAGCCTGCCGCCAAAGGCCAGCAGGGAATGCCCGTCATGCTCAGGCAGTGGGCCGGTTTGTACCAGCGCCGCGTCACTGCCACCGGCACTGAAGGCTGCGTGCCAGCGCTGGGGAGCATCTGCGCCCCAGTATTGGTCGTTCTCGGCATACAGCCAGAGGCTGGGAATTTTGACAAGCTTGCCGTAGCCCGCGTAGGTTCTGGTCAGGTTGTCAGGTTTGCAGCTGTTACCGGGCGAAGCAGCGGGGTTACCGCCCGCACCACCGGCAAAATTGACGCCGCCCACCACACCCGGCAAATTCAACGCAGAGGCCGCAATAGTGGTCAAACCACCCACCGACTGGCCCTCCAGCAAGATACGGTCTGCGCGAATCCAGGGCTGCTGCATGGCCCAGCCGTGCACAGCCACCACCACCTCGCTGGCATTGCGGCCCACTTGTGTGAAGTCAGGGTCGCTGGTGCAGGTACTGACACTCCAGCGGGTCAATGAATTTTCACGGTCAGCGCCACCGGTTTGGCCGTAGCCTGGCCGCACCGGTGCCACCACGGCAACGCCCTTGCGCAACCAGTAATTGGCATGCCCTACCAGCACCGGGTACTGCAGCTTGTCGCGGTCAGCCTGCAGCGGTGCCCGCCCATGAGAAAAAATCACCAGCGGGAAAGGCCCACTGCCGCTGGGCTTGTAAACATGGGTGACCACCTGATGAACGGTGCCATCGATCGTCAGCGGCAGGGTCATGACCTCCGGGCGTTGCGGGACTGCAGGCTGGGCCATCACACTTCCGGCCAGCAGCATGACCAAGATTGCCAGGTACAAACCGAATAAACCACGAACGGCTTTTACAAGCGGGCAGCGTAGAAACTGCATTGAAACCCATAATGTCATGTCCAGCCTTTTTTTGATGTTTCAGGCGCTCAGCGCATGAATGACGTGGGCTGGCAGCTATGAAAATCATAGTATGTTCCCTGCTGACCCAGCATCAGGATCATGCCACTTGAATCTGGGCAATGGCGTGTGAAACCGCCCAGTCGCTTTATTGACTTGAGCTTTTCGCTCTTCTTTTTATAGCAAACCGCTACATCACGCTGAACTTGTACAAGGTTTGGCCATGTCGGGGGATGCCGGGAAGGTATTGAGCCGACGGAAAGTTAGCCCGATTCGGTGCGTTGGGGTAGCCCTGCGGCTCCAGACACAGACCGTTTTGCTGAAAATAGCGCTGCCCGCCCTTACCTGGGCCGCCTACCAGCGCTTCCTGCGGCTTTAAACCGGTGTAAAACTGGAGCGTGGGCTCGGTTGACCAGACCTCCAGGACACGCCCACTGTGGGCGGAAGTCACCCGGGCGCAAAAACTCGCACCAGCTGCCCCGTCAGCCGGTCTGGACGGGTCCATGACATAACAGTCGTCATAACCGGGCAGCAGCTTTGGCACCCGCGTCGCCAGCACGGTTGGCTCGCGCAAGTCAAACGGTGTGCCTTCCACAGACAACACCTCGCCGGTGGCTATCAGCGCTTCGGTGCATTCCAGAAAGTGGCTGGACGCAATCTGTACCGCATGGCCAAGAATGCTGCCGCTGGCAGCGCCGTCGAGGTTAAAAAACGCGTGGGTTGTGAAGTTGGCGACCGTCGGTTGGTCCAGTGCCGTGGCTTCATAGTCGAGCACCAGCGCGTTGTCGTCTGTCAGGCTGTAGGTCAGGCGCAGGCCCAGCGTGCCCGGAAACCCTTCTTCGCCGTCGGCAAACACGCAGGTCATTTCAATGCGCGATGCGTTGGTTTGCACTGCATCAAACACCCTGAACCTGGAACCCTTGACGCCGCCATGCAGGCAGTGCGGGCCGTTGTTGGCACCAAGGTGGTGGCGCGTACCGCCAAGTTCAAAAGTGGCATGTTCAATGCGCCCGGCATAGCGCCCTATGAATGCGCCGACAGAGGGCGAGCCCCCCACCACGGCATCCAGACTGTCATAACCCAGCACCACATCACCCAGCACGCCGTAGCGGTCAGGCACCAGAATCTGCTGGATTTTTGCACCGTAATTGGTGATGCAAGCCAGCATGCCGTTTGCGTTGCGCAGAACATAGAGCGCCACGGGCTGGCCTTCAAGCTGGGCGGCAAAGCGTTCGGTTTGGAGAAGGGGTGTGTCTGTCATCAAGCGCATTCCAGCGAATAAAACTTTGAATCGTTTGAGAAGTGGGCCAATTCATTCAACGCACAGACTCACAGACGCAGAGAGCGCAGAGCAAGCCATTCAGAGAAATAAACAAGGTTTCCTCTGCGGCCCTCTGTGCTCTCTGCGTCTCTGCGCCTCTGCGTTGAAGCCTGCTCCCTTCAATTTGAATAGCGGTCCCGCAGCGCCTGGGTGCCAGCGCGGAAAACGCCCAGGTCGCTTCCAACTGCAACGAAGGTAGCTCCCATGGCCATGTAGCGCCGCGCATCGGCTTCTACCGGGGCCAGAATACCGGTCGGTTTGCCGCAGGCTTTGGCGTCGGCAAACACTGCAGCAATGGCCTGCTGTACTTCAGGGTGCCCGGCATTGCCTAAATGCCCCAGCCCTGCAGCCAGGTCAGACGGGCCGACAAATACACAGTCCACGCCATCGACTGCAGCAATGTCTTTGGCCGCCGCTACACCGGCGCGGCTTTCAATTTGCACCATCACGCAAATGTGGTCGTTGATGCTTTTGAAATAATCCGGCACTGTGCCATAGCGGTTGCTGCGCTGCGACACCGACACGCCACGCACGCCCTGAGGCGGGTAGCGTGTGGCACGCACAGCGCGCGTGGCTTCTTCGGCGCTTTCAATGAAGGGCACCAGAAAGTTGTAGAAACCCGCGTCAAGCAGACGCTTCATTTCAACTTCGTTGTTGCTGGTCGGGCGCACCACCGGCGCGCTCGGGCTGTCTTTGAGCGCCATCAGTTGTGGAATAAAGGTGCCGACATCGTTGGGTGAATGCTCGCCGTCAAGAAGTATCCAGTCAAAGCCGGCAACGCCGAGCACTTCAGTGGTGATCGCATTGGCCAGCGATGACCAGCAGCCAATCAGGCGTTTGCCTGCGAGCAAGTCACGCTTGAAGCTGTTTGGAAACGGTTGGTAAGCAACGGCTTGTGTCATGGGGGGTTCCTGTAAAAATAACTGCTATGTTTTAAGTAGCACGGTGTGCCCGCAAATACTGCGCTAGGGCGCTTTTATGTATAAAGCTCAGGTAATCGGGGCGGGGTTGAACAGCACCAGTGCGTTGTGCAGCTTCCAGTGCTCGGCCCAGGTTTTTTTGCGGCCACTGGCCACTTCCAGCATCAGGTGAAACAGCTCCCAGCCCACGTCGGCAATGCTGGCGTCGCCGTCGGCAATGCGGCCGGCATTGATGTCCATCAGGTCATGCCAGCGGCGGGCGAGGTCTGTTCGCGTCGCCACCTTGATCACCGGCACTTCTGCCAGCCCGTACGGTGTGCCACGGCCGGTGGTAAAAACATGCAGGTTCATGCCCGCAGCCAGTTGCAGAGTGGCGCAAATAAAGTCGCTGGCGGGCGTGGCGGCGTAAACCAGTCCGTGCATCAAGCCTTTTTGCCTGAGCTTTTCACCGGGCGACAACACACCACTGATCGGCGCGCTGCCCGACTTGACGATGGAGCCCATGGCCTTTTCAACAATGTTGGACAGCCCACCTTTTTTATTGCCTGGCGTGGTGTTGGCGCTGCGGTCAACCAGGCCTTTTTGCAGGTAAGCGTCGTACCAGGCCATTTCGCGGATCATGGCCTCGGCCACTTCTGGCGTACTGGCGCGCGACGTTAATTGGTCAATGCCGTCGCGCACTTCTGTCGTTTCAGAAAACATCACGGTGGCACCGGCGCGCACCAGCAGGTCGGTACAAAAGCCGACTGCCGGGTTGGCAGTGACCCCCGAAAAAGCGTCACTGCCACCGCACTGCACGCCTACGACCAGTTCACTGGCGGGTACGGTCTCGCGTCGCCGGGCATTGAGCCGCTGCAGATGCGGCAAGGCCGTTTGCAGGATGGACTCAATCATCGACATGAAGCCGACATGGTTGTCAGACTGCAGACACACCACATCCAGCGCATCTGCGCTGTCACTGCGCTTGTCGAGGATGGGGATGGTACCCGGTGGAAACAGGCGCTCGGGCTGCAACTTTTCACAGCCCAGGCTGACCACCATGACTTCACCGCCAAAGTTGGGGTTCAGTGTGATGTTGCGCAGGGTACGGATCGGGATGATGGCGTCAGGTGCATCAATGGCTACGCCGCAGCCGTAGCTGTGCTCCAGGCCCACGACATCATCCACATTCGGAAAACGCGGCAGCAGTTCGGCCCTGATTCGCTGAACGGCAAAGTCCACCACACCAGCGACACATTGAACCGTCGTGGTAATGGCCAGAATGTTGCGCGTGCCTACTGAGCCATCGGCGTTGCGGTAGCCCTCGAAGGTATAGCCTTCCAGCGGCGCTTGAACAGGCGGCTTTACTGTGGCCATTGGCAGGCCTTCAAGCGCACGGGCCTCTGGCATCTCCAGCAGTCGCTCATGCACCCAACTGCCAGCGCTGATGTCTTGGCTGGTGTAGCCAATCGGCACGTTGTAGCGGCGCACGGTCGTGCCCTTGGGCAAATCAGTCAGCGCAACCTTGTGGCCTTGCGGTACGCGGTCGACCAGCACCAGGCCATCGGCAAAAACGCTGCCCTGCGCGAGCCCCCCGTCGTTGGCGACGATGGCAACATTGTCCGACGCATGCATCCGGATGTACAAAGGCGGTCTGTCAGCAGACTCGGTCATCACAAAACTCGCATTTCAAACATCCACTATTTCAACCCAGTTCGGATTCTTGCCTGCCAACTGACTCTGGCCAGGGCCGGGCATGCCGGTTGCGGCGTCGATTGTGTGCAGTGACACGGCATGAGAGTCCTGCCCGCAGGCGATCAAAAAGCGCCCGGTTGAATCCACTGCAAATCCGCGCGGTGTTTTCTCGGTAGCCCTATGGCCTACAAGCTGGAGCAACCCGGTTGCCGGGTCAATCCTGAAGGTTGCGAGCGTGCTTGATGTGCGCTCTGAGGCATAGAGGTATTGGCCATCTGGCGCTATGTGAAGGTCAGCTGCCCACGCCTTGCCGGTCAACCCTGGCGGCAGAGCGCTTGTGCGCTGCAGGTGGTGCAGGGTGCCGCTGGCTGAGCTGTAGCCGAACACGTCGATGCCACCGTCCAGTTCGTTGATCAGATACACATGCTTTTGCGGCATGTCCCACAAAAAGTGACGCGGACCCGAGTTGGGCGGCATGACGTCTACCTGCGCGGGATCGTTGGCACTGAGCAGACCTGTCGCCGGGTCAAATTTCCAGCTGGAGAGGTGATTGCCACCCAGACTTGCAGCAAAGACATATCGACCCGATGCGTCGGCATGGATTGCATGGGCGTTCGGCCCTGTGTGCACCACCTGGTGGACTGTGCCCACCACCCCGTCACTGCCCATGCGATTGACTGTGATCTTGTGCCCGCCGTAAGAAGCTGCGAACAGCCATTGTCCTGTCGGGTCCAGGTCCATATTGGCCATGCTGTCGGCCAGCGAAGATTCGCCTTTTTTGGAAATCGCGCCGGTCGCGCCGTTGATTGCGAAAGTCACGACGCGAAACGGCTGGGACCGCAGCGCGACATAAAGGAATTTTTTGTCGCGACTCACCACCATGGGCATGGCCATGCCGCCCACGGGTACTGTGGCCAACTGCACGAGCGTTCCTGCTGCCCGGTCCAGCTTAAATACGGAAATATCCTGGCTGTCTGCGTTGGAAATATAGACCCAGGCCATGGCGTGCTCAAACACCCATCATCCGGGGCAGCCACAGCGACAGACCCGGCCAATAGGTGACCAAGCCAAGCAACAGCAGCAGCAGTACAAAGAACGGCAGCATGGATTTGACCAGTGCTTCAATTTTTATCTTGCCCACTGCACTGCCGACAAAAAGCACCGAGCCAACTGGCGGCGTCAGCAAGCCAATGCCCAGATTGACCATGATGATGATGCCGAAATGCACAGGGTCCATCCCCAGGGTCTTGACCACGGGCAGCAGGATGGGTGTGAGGATCAGGATCAACGGCGCCATGTCCATCAGCGTGCCGAGGATCAACAGCATGATGTTGATGTAGAAAAGAATCAGGTAAGGGTTGCTGGTGAGCGAGGTGAACATCGTGGTGATCTTTTGCGGAATCTGCATGAGTGTCATGACGTAGCCAAAGGTTGCGGCAAAGCCAATCAGAATCATCACCACGGTGACGGTCTTGACAGTGCGGTGCACCAGCTTCGGCAAATCGCGCCACTTGTAATCCCGGTAGATAAACATCGTCACAAAAAAGGACCAGATCACTGCAATGGAGGCTGACTCATTGGCTGTGAAAACGCCCGACATGATGCCGCCGAGGATGATGACCATGGTCATCAGGCCCCACATGGCCTCTAGGCATATTTTCAGGGCCTGCCGCAGGGGAATCACATCGCCACGCGGAAAATTGTTCTTCCGGGCGACAAACAGGCAATAGACGGCCAGCATGGCACCCAGCAGCAGACCCGGCATCAAACCTGCCAAAAATAATGCCGCCACAGACACAGAGCCGCCAGCTGCCATGGAATAGATCACCATGTTGTGACTGGGCGGGATCAGGATGGCCTGCACGGAGCCACTGACCGTCAACGCCGTCGAGAAGCCGCGTGGGTAGCCCTTGCGTTCCATCTCGGGAATCAGCACCGAACCGATGGATGCCGTGTCAGCGACCGCCGAGCCCGAGATACCACCGAAGAAAGTCGATGCCAAGATGTTGACAAGTGACAGCCCACCACGCATAAAACCAACCAGCACCCCGGCAAACGCCACCAGCCGCCGCGACATGCCGCCTTCAGCCATCAATGCGCCAGCCAGGACAAAAAAGGGGATCGCCAGCAGGGAGAATTTGTTGACACCGCTGGCAAGCTGGATCATGACCGCATCGAGCGGCAAGTCGATCCAGAGCGCACCCGCCAATGAAGCCAGACCGAGCGCATAGGCCACTGGCATACCGATCAGCATCAGCACGGCAAAACTGCCCAGCAATACAAGCATATCCATGCTCAAGCTCCCGCCGGCTCGGCGCCAGACTCTTCCAGGGCGTGGTCAAAACGCACTACAGCGCGTGCATGCTGTGATCCAAAAAACATTTTTTCCACTACAAAAACCAGCGTCAGCAAAGACCCCAATGGAAGGGGCAGATAGGTGTAGCCCACCGGCAGCCAAGGCAGTTCCGCCAGGTTCTGCCCCATGACACCCAGACTCAGGCGCATGCCGTACACCACGACAAACAGGCAGGTAGCCACCATGGCCAGGTCCACCAGATACTCCGCCGGTTTCTTGAGCATGGCGGGCAGCCGATCGGTCAGCATGGCCACTGCGATGTGGGCACCTGCGCGATAGGACGCTGCAGCGCCGAGAAAGGTGAACACCACCATCAACAGGATGGCAATGGGTTCAGGCCACTGCGCACCCTGACCCAGCACATAGCGGGCAAACACGCCGATGGGAATGATGATGCTCATGAAGAAAATGGAAATACCTGCCGACCAGATACAAAACAGGTAAAGCCCGTCGAGAGATTTGAGAATTTTTTCGCGCATGACTGACCGTACCCATTGGTTGGACTGCCCCGCGACTGGCGCGAAGTGAATGGAAATCCGGGGCACCTTGAGCCGCCGGAAAAGACTTCTTGCCGGGTCGCTACCTGGTCAATGACTTGGTAGTTACTTGGTCGCTTCAATACGCTTGATCAGGTCAGCGTAAGGCGCGCCGTACTTGGCACGTACCGGCGCTGTAGCGTCATAGAAGACTTTTTGGTCAACAGGAATGAATTCCACGCCAGCTGCCTTTAATTTACCGGTGTACTCGGCCACACTTTTGTCCCACAAGGCGCGCTGCTCAAACTGTGCCTCACGGCCAAACTTCTTGAGCAGTGCGTGCTCGTCCGGCGTCATCTTGTCCCAGGTTACTTTGGAAACCACGAAAATTTCAGGAATGATCAGGTGGTTGGTTTGCGAGTAATACTTGGCACCCGCATTGAAGTGGTTGGAGGTGAACATGCTGGGCGGGTTGTTTTCTGCGCCGTCGAGTACACCTGTCTGCAGTGCGCTGAACACTTCGCCGTAACCCATCGCGATGCCATTGCCACCCATGGCGTTCATGGTGTCAACGAAAAGCGGGTTGCCCATCATTCGGACTTTCTGGCCCTTCAGGTCTGCAGGTACGCGAACCGGCTTTTTGGTGTACAGGCTGCGCGAGCCACCATCCATCCAGCCAAGGGCCACCATTTTGGCCGGACTGGCGCTGATTTTGTCCAGAATCTCCTGACCAATCGGCCCGTCAATCACAGCGCGCATGTGCGCTTCGTTGCGAAACACGAAAGGCATGTTGAACACATTGACGTCTGGCACGACCGTACCCACGGGACCCAGTGAAGTACGCAAAATATTGATCGCACCGACCTGGGTCTGCTCAATCATTTCCTTTTCGCCACCCAGCACCCCGCCAGGAAACATTTGAACTTTGTACTTGCCTTTGGTGGCAGCCTCAAACTTCTTGCCCAGGCTCTCGATAGCGACCACGTTGGGGTAGCCTTCAGGGTGAACGTCAGCCGCCTTCAGCACAATTTGCGCGCTGGCAGTCAGGGGCACAAAAAACGCGAGGGCTGCAGCGGTGGTTAGCGCACAGGCAAGGATGGTTCTACGAAAATTCATGGGGGTCTCCTGAAGGGGTCAAGGGTTAAAACGGCGAAATACAGTTAAAAAAGGATGGGCAAGCGAAGCAGCGACTGCAGCCTTGTCAGTTCACAGACCGAAAGGCCCGGCTTTGACGAAGCCACCCCCCTGGTAAATGGCTACCGGGTCCGTCAGGTCAGGCGCAGTCGTTCTGGCGTACACCGCATCCCGAAATATGTCAGAGCTGTCTCGCGGCACGTAACCAATATGGCGGGCTCTTGAGTTATCCCACCAGGTCACCGCGTTATCAGACATGCCAAACACAATGCTGTGCCCCAAAACCGGTGTGCTCAAGCAGGCGGTAATCAGGCGATGCAAGTCATCAAAACTGAGCCAGGTGGCCAGCATGCGGCGGTCTTTCGGCTCGGGAAAAGACGAGCCAATCCGCACACAGGCAGTCTCAATGCCAAAGCGGTCAAAGTACAGGCGCGAGATGTCTTCGCCAAAAGCCTTGCTGACGCCATACATGCCGTCGGGCCGGGGCGGGTGGTCAGCGGTGATGGTCTCGCCCTGGCGGTAGTAGCCCGTCACGTGGTTGGAACTGGCGAAAATCACGCGCTTGACACCATGCTTGCGGGCCGCTTCGTACAGATTGAAGACACCCAGAATATTGGCCTGCAAAATCGGGGCAAAAGGCCCTTCGACTGAAACCCCACCCAGATGAACAATCGCTTCGACGCCCTGGACCATGCCGTCAACCGCCTGGGCATCTGCCAGGTCCGCCAACACCACCTCTTCACCTGCAGCAGCGACGCCAAAATCTACGCGGTCTGACAAACGCAAAACATTGCAATTGGCTTTCAGACGTTCGCGCAGTGCTTTGCCCAAGCCCCCGGCAGCACCTGTTAGCAGCAGCTTGTCATGCACTTTGATTGTCATTTTTAAATTGCGTCCTGCAGTCTCTGAAAAATCTTGCGAAATATCGCGGAGCACTGGACTTTTCCATTGAGTTTGCTAAAGTCAACCCATCGCATTTAAGTTGTAGGTTGTCTGATGACTGTGAATTTTCTAGCCCCAAACACTGCTTGTCAATAAATTTTTCATGGAACTCAGGAAAACCCCTAGACCGCCGGAATTTCCCACATTCGGTTTGGCACCGGATAGCGCATCGCGTGTCCGCAGACCACGCGGGCTGGTCAATGAGATCGTGGACAGCCTGGCTGCCAGCATTCGCGAAGGCCGTATGCAGCCCGGCGAAAAACTGCCGACCGAGGCTGAGATCATGGTCCGGTTTGATGTCAGCCGCACGGTGGTACGCGAGGCCTTGTCCAGGCTGCAGGCTTCCAGCCTGGTTGAAACCCGTCACGGTATTGGCACGTTTGTGCTGGCACCGCACGATGCAGGCAACTTCAAGATCACCGCTGAAGACTTCGCCACGGTCGATGATGTGATCTCGGTTCTTGAGCTGCGTATCAGCCTGGAAACCGAAGCTGCCGGATTGGCTGCACAGAGGAGAACCGACGATAATCTGGCCGCGATGGAGGCCGCACTGCAGGCGTTCAGCGACTCGATTGCCATGGACTCTGACGCGGTGCCGCCCGATTTCCAGTTTCATATGGAAGTCGCCCGCTCGACGGGCAACCGCCACTTTGCCGACCTGATGACCTACCTCGGCACGATGATCATTCCGCGCACGCGTGTCAACACCACCCAGAGCGCGCCCGAGGGGCGACTCAATTACCTGCAGCGTGTCAACAGTGAGCACGAAAGCATTTACAACGCCATCCGTGACCGGGATACCGAGGCCGCGCGCGCTGCCATGCGAACCCACTTGTCCAACAGCCGGGACCGCCTGCGCAAAGGCAAAAATGCGCACACCATGCAGCCTGCTGCAAGTCAGGGTACAGCACTGCCATCGGCCGCCGTAGGGATTTCGCCGCTTGCCTGAATCAGGGTTGGGTTGTACGATAACTGATCAACCAACATCATTTCGTTCAAGCAACCCATCATGACTTCCAGCGCAATAAACCCGCCTTCACCTGAAGCTGGTAACCCTGAAGCTACCGGTACAAGCCCAAAAATCACGCGGATTCAGGTCATTCCTGTGGCGGGTCATGACAGCATGCTGCTCAACCTGAGTGGCGCGCATGGCCCGTTTTTCACGCGCAACCTTTTCATCCTCACGGACAGCCTGGGTCATGTCGGTGTGGGCGAAGTTCCGGGTGGCGAGAAAATTCGCAAAACACTCGAAGACGCCAAAGAACTGATTGAAGGCCAGTCGATTGGCAACTGGAACCACATTCTCAACAGCATGCGCCGTGTTTTCAGTGACCGCGACAGTGCAGGCCGGGGTAACCAGACATTTGACTTGAGAGTCACCATTCATGCCGTCACGGCAGTTGAAAGCGCCTTGCTTGATTTGCTGGGCCAGTTCCTTGACGTGCCGGTGGCCGCCTTGCTGGGTGAAGGGCAGCAGCGCGAATCGGTGGCCATGCTGGGCTATCTTTTTTACGTGGCTGACAAAAGCATGACCGGCCTGCCCTACCAGAGCGAGCCCGGCGCAGATGACGACTGGCTGCGCCTTCGCCATGAGCCGGCCATGGATGCCAAAGGGATTGTGCGGCTGGCCGAAGCAGCCCATGCACGTTACGGCTTCAAGGACTTCAAGCTCAAGGGCGGCGTGCTGCGTGGGGAAGATGAAATTGAAGCCATCGTCGCCCTGTCAGAGCGTTTTCCAGATGCGCGCATCACGCTGGACCCCAACGGCGGCTGGCTGCTCAAAGACGCCATCCGGCTGTGCCAGGGTCGCCACAAGGAACTGGCCTATGCCGAAGACCCGGTGGGTGCCGAAGGTGTTTTTTCGGGCCGTGAGGTCATGGCCGAATTCCGCCGGGCGACCGGCTTGATGACGGCCACCAACATGGTCGCTACCGACTGGCGCGAAATGGCCCATACCATTCAATTGCAGGCGGTGGATATTCCGCTGGCAGACCCCCATTTCTGGACCCTGCAAGGCTCGGTTCGCGTGGCCCAGCTGTGCCAGACCTGGGGCCTGACCTGGGGCTCGCACTCCAACAACCACTTTGACGTGTCGCTGGCCATGTTCACGCAGGTCGCTGCCGCTGCGCCGGGCAAGGTCACAGCCATTGACACGCACTGGATCTGGCAGGACGGCCAGCACCTGACCAAAAACCCCTTGAAAATTGTTGACGGTCAGGTGGCCTTGCCGAAAAAACCCGGCCTTGGCGTTGAACTGGATATGGATGCCGTTGAAAAAGCGCACCAGCTTTACCTGCAGCACGGTCTGGGCGCGCGTGACGACGCTGCGGGCATGCAACACCTGATTCCCAACTGGAAGTTCAATCCAAAAATGCCGTGCATGGTGCGCTGATTTGGCGCTCAAGGTGCACCACGGCCGCAGTGACCAGCACAGCAGATCGGCGCTGGCCGTGCAACAGGCCATCGAGGTGGCCATGCGCACATCCTGCAGTGGCCAGGCAGTGCGCTTGCATCAGAGTTTGACAACAGTTTCAAGCCTCTAGCGCACACGCACAGGGCGTGAGTAGCTATAAAACTCGTAGCAGAGAGGATTTTGCGTTATATTTGTCTCCACGCTCCCCATCCGGGACACCGCGACGTCATCGCGACCCAACCGTGACCCCACGGTGACCCCACGGTGACCCCACCGTCACCCATTTTTGACCTGAGGAAATAAGCCCCATGAGTGCCAAAGAAAATGCCGCTGTCAGTCAGTTGCTCGAATTGCTGGAGTCGCGCTACGCCCTGCGCGTGTTGTGGGCGCTCAAGGACGGCCATCCCCAGACCTTTCGCCTGTTGCAGGACAGCATTGGCAGCATCACACCCAACACGCTCAACACGCGCATCAAGGAACTGCGTGCGGCAGGGCTGTTGACCCATGGCACTCCCGGCTACACCGTCACCCCCCTGGGAGCCGATCTGCTCAAGCGGCTCAATGACCTTCAGGCATTTGCCGGCAAATGGGCTGCAAGCCAGACCACAAGCAAATAGTGCCTGACACAAACCCCCTGAATTTCCCGCCCACTGACGGCTATTTCTGAGTCTCTGCGGGTTCTAACTGCCCTGCAGCGCTGCCACGCGCGCGGGAACGCGGGAAAGGCAGCTGTCCGAGGGTGAAAAAGAGGGTAAAAAGCCCATTGCGTGGCGTTTGCTGACCCACCTGCCCGTGGACAGCCTTCAGGATGCCGTCCGCATGATTGACGGGTACCGGGCGCGCTGGGAAGTTGCAAGTGGGGCGCAAAGATTCTCCTTCACATCCTCAAAAACGGCTGCCGGGTCGAAGCGCTGCAGCTGGCAAGCATCAAGAAGATTGAAAGCGCGCTGATGCTGGGCATGGAATCAAACCGTCCGGACGACTGCTGCAGACTATTATGGTTTGTACCCTAACCACCAAAAACCCACTGTGCCATTAAAGTCATTACGTTATACACAACTCCCCGCAGCCTGAAGTTCCTTGTAGAACCTGATGCCAGCGGCGAAGTCCAGAATGCGCTGCATGCCCAGCCAGATGGTTTTCACACCTGGCTCACCATCGCCCTTGCGCGCCAGAAAGCCGCCGAGTCGGGCCACCAGACGGACCAC